>CAZPAA010000107.1:0-6135 GCA_964584425.1 uncultured Gammaproteobacteria bacterium
TACTCGTGCCAACTACCCTATTATCTCAACAACACTACGATACATTTTGCGATCACTTTGCTGACTGGCCGGTGCGCATTGCATTATTATCAAGGTTTCGCTCGAGCGTTGAGCGTGAAAAAGATTTAGAAGCCTTAGCTGAAGGTAAAATCGATATTGTTATCGGCACGCATGCTTTATTAAGCGAGAGGGTCAAATTTAAAAATTTAGGTTTATTAATTTTAGATGAAGAACATCGCTTTGGGGTGAAACAAAAAGATAAATTAAAAACTTGGCGCGCGGAAGTGGATATTTTAACCTTAACCGCAACGCCTATTCCACGCACCCTCAATATGGCGATGCATGGGATCCGCGATTTATCCATTATTGCGACACCACCCAAAAAACGATTGGCAATTAAAACGTTTGTTTCGCTGCATAATGATGAGTTGACTCGAGAAGCCATATTGCGTGAGATCATGCGCGGCGGTCAGGTGTATTATTTATACAATAATGTCAGCACGATTGAAAAAACCGTTTTAAAATTACAAGAGCAGATCCCAGAAGCAAAAATTCAATTTGCACATGGACAAATGCGCGAGCGATCGCTTGAAAAAATTATGGCGGATTTTTATCATCAGCGATTTAATGTGCTAGTGTGCACCACGATCATTGAAACCGGCATTGACGTGCCGACCGCCAATACCATCATTATTGACAGGGCAGATAAATTAGGTCTTGCACAGCTCCATCAATTACGTGGACGTGTGGGGCGCTCACACCATCAAGCCTACGCTTATTTATTTACGCCTGATAAAAAACAAATGACGCTCGATGCCCAAAAACGTTTAGAGGCCATCACTGCAGTCGAAGAACTCGGTATGGGCTTTGCGCTTGCGACTCAAGATCTAGAAATCCGCGGCGCCGGAGAATTTTTAGGTGAAGAGCAAAGCGGGCATATGCAAGCGATTGGTTTTTCACTGTATATGGAACTGCTTGAGCGCGCGGTTGAATCGCTTAAAAAAGGTGAAAGTCCTGATGATTTACTTGAAAGTAAAAATGAAATCACCGAAATTAATTTACAAATTCCCGCACTTATTCCTGAAATTTATTTACCTGATGTACACAGCCGTTTAGTATTATACAAACGTATTGCCAATGCCAACAGCCCTGAAGGCTTAAAAGAATTACAAGTGGAAATGATCGACCGTTTTGGATTATTACCCACCCCAGTTAAAAATTTATTTGCGCTGAGCGATCTTAAGTTACAAGCTTATCCGCTTGGCATCAAAAAAATTGATTTAAATAAAAAAGGTGGAAAAATAGAATTTGCAAAAAAAGTAAATATTGATCCGGCAAAAATTATCAAACTCATGCAAAGCAAACCCAATATGTATAAATTAGAAGGCATCGAAAAGCTCAAAATAACTGTGGATTTACCTGAGGGGCAAGCTCGGATTGAATTTATCACACATTTTTTAAATTCACTTACCTAATTTATTAAACGCTGATACTTCCCATAAAATCAACTGATGCACAGAATCTTTCCGATGCACAGGATAAGTCAGGGCATCTCGCATCTTTTTTGCATAAGACGATGTTTCATGCTGTTGACAAAAACTCAATACATCTTGCGCCAAATGTGCATCATACGTAGCCTCTTTATTATCAACTCTCTCTTTCAATTTTAATAGTTCCGATCTACTTTTATCTTGGTAAGAAACCGTTGTATTTTGAGGCGCTTCACTCGGCTGATATACATCAGACAAAATTTTTCTTAATGCTTCTAAATGACACGCCACCACGGGCAGCGGCTTAAATTGCTGTTGCTGCGCCTTTAACGCTGTGGGATGAACAGCGAAAATATTTTCATAGATATTGATAAATTCATCGATACTGCGCGCAGCTAACGCTTCCCAATAAATGGCTGTGCCCGCTTTTGATGGCACTATTTCATAACCCTGTCTTTTGTACAATGCATAGGTGATTGCCTGCGTTATGGCTGCACTGCCTCGCTTCCATGGCATATCATGTTGCAACATATATTCAATGCGTGCAATCGCACGGACTAATTCTTTGGGGCTGATATCCGGTTGCATGGCCTGTTGCCAAATCGGGAAAACCGCTTTTAAAATGGGTAATACAAATTGAGGCAGTGTGTGTAAAAAATACACAAAGCCTTTATCATTCCATATTAAGTGGGTGATAGGAATTTTTTCCTGATTTATTTCAATAAAATAATTTTCATAATCCGTGCAAGCTATTTTTTTTGCTTCGTTTAAACAAACTTTTTCTGCTTCTTGTGCGTCATCATAAGAAATGGCATCCATTTTATAATTTTTATCTGATTTCATTCCAGCTACACATTTTTCTTTTAAACCTTTGTAGTTCGAACCCGAAAGATTTGTCAAAGTACATTCTTGCTGATTCTCCTGCAGCCATCTCGGTGTACCAAAATCGGCGGCATTATTTGCATGATTTTCAATCGCAATCTTTTTTCTTTGTTCTGCTATCCAATTAAATTGCTCTAAAAATATTTCAAAGGTTAAAGCTTTTGGGTCAAGCTTGGTTAAATTTTCAGCGAGTTCATTGACCGCAATTATCATTAATGACATATATTTTTCTTGCTCATCTCCATGATCCACCACAATGGCAGAAGCACTTTCAGTAGGTGGAATAAAAATAAATTTTTCTCGATATTTACGAATAAGTCGCAATAATGCCTCAGGATTGGCTATAGTACCCGCTGGTATTAAAGGTTTTAATTGTTCAACAAACGGCGCATATTCTTTGTAGGGCGCTAATTGTTGAATAAGCCCGGCAGTCAGGCTAAGTAACTGCGCATCGGTAAGTCTGTTCTTGTTCATACGGATAAATTCAAAGAGCCCTTCAGCAAAATCATTGATAGTCCATTCAGGGGTCCAGCGTCGATGCCATACCATTGTGGTTTCAACACAGTAAGGTTTTAAACGGGTGATTAAATCATCTTGTAATGGCATAACACTCTCAAAGACTCATCATAATCAATGCGTACTTCTCTTTGTAAATTAAGGGGTTGATAATCGATATAGCCAGGGCGTTCTATTAATGTTTTGTCTGATAATAATTCTAAAATCGCTGCCTCACTATTACATAATAATAAAATATCACAGCCCGCATCGAGTGCCCGGTGTGCACGTTTTGCGATACTGGCGACATTGTCGGTTGCTTTCATTAATAAATCATCGCTGAAAATTAAGCCTTGATAGCCTATTTGCGTACGCAGTATATCTTTTAGCCAATAAGAAGAAAATGTCGCAATTTCAGACGAAACGTGTGGGTATAAAACATGCGCGGTCATCATTCCCGCAAGCTCGGGATGTAAAGCCTTAAAGGGTTGTAAATCTTTTGCTGCAATGTCAGCAAAGCTACGTGGATCTTCAGGTAATTCTAGATGCGAGTCTTTTACTACAAATCCATGTCCAGGAAAATGTTTACCAATCGCCGGCATGCCAGTGGCATGTAGACCTTCGATTAAACTTCCTGCTAACGTAATAACGGCTTCTGGGTCCGCATGAAAACTCCGGTCACCAATCACACTGCTTTGCCCATAATCCAAATCTAAAACTGGCGTAAAACTAAAATCAATGCCAACGATACCGAGTTCAGTGCCGATGATTTCGCCACACGCTTTTGCACACAAAATCGCAGCGTTATGATCGGTGCTATATAACTCTCCTAAACGATGCATCGCCGGCAACACCGTAAACTCCCGCCTGAACCGCTGCACCCGCCCGCCTTCATGATCCACGCACACAATTAATTCCGGCTGTTTCAACGCCTTAATCCCAGCAATCAAAGCTTGAATTTGTTGTTTAGAAATAAAATTCTTACTAAAAATAACCACCCCACCCACAAACGGATGCCGCAACATCTCTTCATCCGCTGCAGTCAGATAGGGTTGTTCAATAGAAACAAATAAAGGCGCGTAGTGATCACTCATTTAAGCCGCCGCATACATTTCATGGATAACTTGTCGTAACTCTTCTGCTTTTTGTGCTGATAGTGAATCAATTTTTTGATATAGACGAATTTTACTGATGATTCTAATTTGATCTACTACAATTTCAGCTTTTTTACCTGCGCAAATAATTTGAATCCTAGAGCGCCATAAAGGATGAATTTTTGAGGTTAATGGACAAATGACAATGGTATCAAGAACTGAGTTCATTGAATTTTGACTGATGACTACGACCGGTCTTTTTTTATTTAATTCGCAACCTTGGATAGGATTTAAATCAGCTATATAGATATCATATCTTTTCGGAATCATTGCTTTCTCCCTCTAAGCCATCACCCACCGTTACATCAAAATCATCCCAATTTTCATCAGACTGTGCAATTTGTTTGAATGTTTCTTGCCAACTCAATTTTTTTTCCTCCTTAGGGCGCATTAAAATTCCTTCTTCACATTCTTCTAAAAGAATCATATCTTCCATGCCATATTTCTGTAAAAGTTGCTTAGGAATACGGATCCCCTTAGAATTCCCTATGGGAATTAATTTGGCATCTCTGGGCGCTGGATCAGTTATCATAGGTTGTTCCCATACAAATAATAGAGTTAAGTATATACTGTAATTACTTTCAATTCAAGTATAAGGCACATCATCTGTGATAAAATTTATATTTTCCACCCCCGTCATTATGCTGCGCACTATGCTAAATACGCTTATTATTTTGGCGAGCTTTTGGTGGGCTAAGTTGACTGGGAATGCTACCCGTGAGCGGGTGGATGGGCTGATTTATTCTTGGGCGGTGAGGTTATTGCGCGTTGTCGATGTTAAGCCGCGGGTGGTGGGCAATAAACCGGTTTACATGAAGCATCAGCCGTACATTATTATGAGTAATCATGCGAGTTTATATGATATTCCGATTATTCTTGCGAGTCTGCCGGGTAGCATTCGGATGATTTCGAAAAAAGAGCTGTATTATGTTCCCCTATTTGGAAAAAGTATTAAACATGCTGAATTTATTTTTATTGATCGAAAAAATCGCGCACAAGCCATTCAAGATCTAAAAAAAGCCAAAACTAAAATGCAAAATGGCATTATTATTTGGGCAGCGCCTGAGGGTACACGCTCACGCGATGGCCATTTAGGCGTATTTAAAAAAGGTATTTTTAAACTTGCCATTGAGACCCATGCTATGATTATTCCTGTGGGGATCCGGGGTGCGCGTGAATTATTACCGCCGAAAACCTGGCAATTTCATCCTGGACAAAATATTGAAGTGCATATCGGTGAGCCTATTTCGGCAGCACATATCGATGAAACCACATTAAGTCATCAAGTTCGACATTCCATGCTAGATTTATTAACGAAGTGAAATATGGCGATTGTTCAAATTTTTAAAAGTTTACTCGCGGCCATATTCGGCATTCGCAGCGAAAAAGAAGCGGAAACTGATTTTGCCAATATTAATTGGCGCTGGTATGTTTTCTTCGGCTGTATTATTGTATTGCTTGTGATTGGATTATTAGTCTTCTTGGTAAAAGTGATTATTTAAAATGATGAGTTTTTTTCACGGAATCATGTTAGCTATTGCCCTAATCCTGCCGTTTGGTCCGCAGAATATTTTTTTATTTAATATTGGTGCGATGTATCCGCGATATATTCACGCACTGCCAGCCCTTATTACCGCGGCCATCGCCGATACCACGCTTATTTTATTAGCCGTATTTGGCGCTTCCATATTTTTACTGGAATTTCCGATGGTCAAAGATATTCTGGTGATCGCTGGGATAGCTTTTTTACTGTATATCGGCTGGTCAATTTGGAAAAGTCCGCCGCCGGATTTTAATAGTGAAGAAATGACGGGTTGGCCGGCTAAAAAACAAATTACCTTAGCGGCTTCTTTTTCATTACTAAATCCACATGCATTGATTGATTCGATAGGCGTCATTGGTGTTACTGCGCTGACGTATGATGGCATGCAGCGGGCGGTGTTTACATTTGCTTGTATTTTGGTGTCTTGGGTTTGGTTTTTTGGACTGGCTTATGTGGGACGCAAAGTGTTGCGGGCGAATTTGCGGTTTTATTCTTTGTTTAACCGGGCGTCTGCTTGTTTGATTTGGGGTAGCGCGGGATTGCTTACTTATCAGAATTTTTAAGTTGGAAT
>CAZPAA010000107.1:6145-6973 GCA_964584425.1 uncultured Gammaproteobacteria bacterium
AAAAGTTGGATACCGCAAAGCCTAGCGCAAAACTTTTGAAAAAGCCCCCACCCGCAGCCAAAAGGCCGATTTTCATAGTGAGATCTTTAAACTAAATTGGGTGTTAAAACCAGTCTTTATGGATTTCGCCGGTGACCATATTGACTTCTAGTTTCACAGCTTTACCCTGGTTATCTTGAGCTTTGACTTCATATTTATCGCCTTTATTTTTAATCTTGGTGATATTCTTGTAGCCGGCTTCCGTTACTTTTTTCGCAATTTCAAGTGTGGGTAAGGTTAGTACTTGTTGCGATAAGGGTTTGATATAGGGTTTTGCTGGATCTACGGTAAATTGAAGTTCTCTGCCCTTTTCGTCTATGGTATCGACCTTGTAGGTACCGCTTTTACCTAATTCGATTTCTTTGATTTGATGGTAGCCTGCAGCATCTAGTTTATTAAGTAAATCCATCATATTGGCGATAGGCGCAGCCGGTTGCATATTTGCGGCTAATGCGGCAGCTGTAGGGAAAATCAATAGACCGCTTAATAATGAAATTTGTAGATATTTATTCATAAGATTCTCCTGTTTATTATTGTTTTTTAAAGCTTATCTTTAATTCTAGTCCTGCCCTTTAGGCTGTCAAAGTTATATGCCAGGCTCGACCTATGCCAGTTATAAGGCTATAATGGGCTCCATGACTTTTCTTAAGCAAAACCAAGACATACCCGTTGTTATCCCGGCTTATGAGCCTGATGCGCACCTGGTCACTTTAGTCCAGCAACTGAGACTTGATGGCTTAGAGTTTATTATTTTTGATGACGGCTATGGGAAGTATTTTAAGTGGATTT
>CAZPAA010000108.1:0-6943 GCA_964584425.1 uncultured Gammaproteobacteria bacterium
GATGTTATTATTAACGGTTTATTAAGTATGATTTCTGGATATGATCTGGTTAAGCTTTAATCGATGAAGATCCCCTCTGTAAGATTCACCCTACTAACTAACAAAAATTCAAGGTTGCTCCAAAAGAAATTTTTTTTTAAAATCAATTTGTTAAATAGATGGCAGCAATTGGTTATTGGGCTTTTCAATAAATAATAGGACAAATGGTTGCTTCCTAAATAGTAAGTTAATATATTGTAAGTTACCATTTGGTAAGTTATAATGACTCACAAAGACAGGAGTGTATGATGCCAGCATTGGATTACTTCCCCCTCGGTATTGCCAAAGGTGATGCTTTTTGTAACCGTATCAAAGAACGAGAAAGATTAGCCAGCAACATTAAAAAAGGTCGGCATACACTGATTACCTCACCGAGACGTTATGGCAAATCCAGTCTGGCACTCTTTGTACTTGCTGAATTAGGTTTACCCTATGAGCGAGTAGATCTATTTGTCGCAGTCAATAGTAAAACCGTCGAGGAACAGATATTAAAAGGCGTCAATAAACTGCTTAACAAAATCAGTAATACACATGAACAGACGATTCATTTTATTAAAAATTATATAAAAAAATTAAAACTACAATGGATGATTGGGACAGATGGTATCAATATATCTTTAATTCCCAATAAAGATAGTGATTCAGTTAATGTAATTTTAGAGGCGTTATTAGTATTGGAGAATCTATTATCTGAAAAAAAAATCAGGGCAGTTTTTTTTATTGATGAATTCCAAGAAATTGGTGTTCTTGAAGATCGAGGGATAGAGGGAGCGATTCGTCATGTTGCTCAAGAAAGTAAAAATATTTCATTTATATTTTCAGGAAGTAATCGTCATATATTATCAAACATGTTTGACTCTCGTAAAAGCCCATTATATATGCTATGTGATCGCATTAGCATTGAGCGTATAGCTGAAGAAGACTATATCCATTTTATTAATAAAATCGCTAAAGCCACTTGGAATAAGCACTTGGATCAATCGATTTTCGATGAAATTTTTAAATTCACCGAAAGGCACCCTTATTATATGAATGTTTTATGTAATAACATATGGGAAGTGGGTTGTCATAAAATGCCCTCTAAAGAGCAAGTGTCTTTGATCTGGAGAGAGTATATTTTCCAGGAAGAATCTAAAATAGCCAAGGAAATGAGCGCATTAAATTTATCGCAAAAAAAAGTACTTGTTGCTATTGCAAAAGGAATGACAACAAATTTAACCGGGAAATCTGCTTTATTCCATTTTAATTTAACTAGCGGAGCAACAACTAAAATTTTACAACAACTAAAAGAGAGAGATTATATTGGATTAGATATGAATAAAGGATATTATGTTGTTGATCCTGCCATAAAGTTTTCAATATTGCTGTTTTATCCAGATTTGTATTTATAGCATTTCCCGGATGACGTGAACAAGTTTGTGCCGTACATTCATCTGTACCCGATTTTTTAATTGGCGCGCATGGGATGTTACAATGCGAAGGATTAATCACGCGTGACTGAGGATTTTTTAAAAAATATTTTAAATCTCTTAAAGTGTTTGATCCAACAACATACAAATAAATGACGCAAAAGAGGAGTCTCATTAACCCCTCAGTACGGGGCATTTATTTATATGATTATCAATTTCTCATTAGTTTTCAATGGATTTTCTACGACTAATTAATGCTAGACCGGGCTGCAGATAGTGTAGGCACAGTTTTATTTAGGTGCTGTTTGATATCATCAGGCTTGACATCATATCTATCTGTGATCCATTTTATTATCGCTTTAGGAGATTCATTAATCTCTTTTCCTAGCTCCATGATTTGATGATAGGCATAATATTTATCTATTAAATCTCCTAATTGCGCATCAGATGTTATTTTTGCTTGAGGTAAGGCAAGGGGCGCTAAAGTCTCAACAATCGCGGCTTCAATAGTGTTTGTTTCTGGGGGTGTAGGTTTATAGTCATGGAGGATCACAGCCAAGGCTTGAAGGAGTACCCGTTCGGGAGGGTAACCTATCCTCAGAACGTTTTTATGCAGCTCCTTGAATTGTTGGCAAAGCCTAGAACTGGAACCTTGTGTATAAGAGCCGGGGATTGTTGGTGTTGGCATCATCGTTATCAGCTTTTCGATATGGACAGAGGTAATACCTGGGTCTTTTTGCATTTCTAGTTTGATTTTGCGAAGTGTACAAAGCGCTTTAAAATACGACTCATCCTTTCCTTCTGGTTGAGTAACAAGACCGGGTAAATTTTTGCGTAGGTATTGTTGCGCATCTTCTTTTCCTAATATGATGGCCCAATGAAAGATATTCCATCCATTCTTATCTTTCCAATTTATTGCACATGGATCATTGCCAAGTGCTGTGTGTATTGGGGATTTAAAGAAATTTTCAGGATCAAATGCTATTGGTTTTAATACTAGTTGTGAGCTAAATACCTCGAGTACCTTTTTATCTATCTTAGCGATGTTCTCTGGAGAGCGGTGAAATATATCCCCAGCTCTTGTAGGCCAAAGTAATGGGTTTGTTGCATAGCGTCTTGAACAATCATAAGGAGCGAAACCCCAACGATCTTTTTGATCCAGCATTAATATCATCTCATCAGGATAGGTAGTGAGTAAATAATCAAGCACATCTGTCGTAGCTTCTTCGGCAGCAACATGGAGAATATTGTGGCTGTCAGAACCAAAAAATCCTTTGGGAAGACCAAACTTGGTTAAAAAAAATTCAACGACATTTAGCGGCCATCTCTTGACAGCGAGTAGAGTGTAGGGCACATCGCTAGTGTAGGGCACATCGCTATTGTCTTGCGTTATTCTTGGGTGTTGTTTCTCCAATAGAAATTGAACCATCTCGAAGTCGAATTTTTTACCATTCCTGAGGACATCATGCACTAAGGTTTCTCCTGTGCAGCTTTTGATAATGCCAAGCAGCATTGGGTTTTGGGTTATTATCTCTGTAACCTGTGCTTTGTTCCCTTTCCGTGCATAATCAGCAAGCGAATTGATCTCCATCCTAGTCTGTTCACTAATGACCGTGATTTCATTAAATTCAATTGTAAAAAACGGCAAAGTAAACCTCCGGGAGTAAGTGCCACAATAATCTTATATTACTAACTAACAAAAAGTCAAGCGTTCAAAAAAGAGATTTTTGTTTAAAAATCAATTTGTTATATAGAAGGCAGCAAAACTCTTATCCGTAAATGAGCCAAACTGGTGGCCGGAAGGGCACTTCCCGCGTGGAGCTTGTTTTCCATGCGCAATGGCATGATGGAGGATATTGTCTCCTTGTGATTTCGGGCTAATTAATGCTAGACAGGGCTGCAGATAGTGTAGGCACAGTTTTATTTAGGTGCTTTGGTATAGCATCAGATTTGACATCATATTATGCGGGTGTGGCCGCAAAAAAAGTGGGCCCTCTCTAGGGCATTTGATCGCCCTAGGCGCGTATCTTGCATATTACCTTTTTGCTCTCATCACGCAGGTCTATCATGAAAACAATCGTAATCCTAGGCGGAACAGGTTTTGTCGGACACCATTTATGCGCAGCATTGGTTAAAAAAGGGTATAAGGTCCGCGTTCTGAGCCGCAATCCGAGTAAAGCCAAAGAATTGACTGTTTTACCCACGCTTTATATGGATAAGGTCGATGTTTACAACCAAAGCGCTTTAAACGCTGCCTGTAAAAACGCCGATGTGGTGATTAATTTGATTGGCATTTTAAATGAAAGCGGTGGACGAAAAGGCAATAATTTTCGCAAAGCCCATGTCACGCTGGCTCAAAAAGTCATCACTGCCTGCACCCAAAATAAAGTGCCACGTTTATTACATATGAGCGCACTCAATGCCGATCCCACCAAAGGCAGTAGCCATTATTTACGTACCAAAGGTGAAGCCGAAGGTTACGTGCATCGTCATGCCACTGGGGATTTGCATGTGACCAGTTTTCGCCCTTCAGTGATTTTCGGCGAAGGGGATTCTTTTTTAAATCGTTTTGCTGCACTACTTGATTTAGCGCCAGGTGTACTTTTATTACCTGTGCCCAATTCATTATATGCACCGATTTATGTCGGTGATGTGGTAGAAGCGATGGTGAAATCTATCAATGAACCTAAAACATTTGGTCAACGCTATGATTTATGTGGTCCCAAGGTGTATACCTTAAAAACTTTGGTCTGTTATGTTGCACAAATTAAGCAACAAAATCGCTTAGTCATAGGCTTGCCCAAAGGCTTATCAAAACTATTTGCTTTTTTTATGGAATTTTTACCCGGTAAACCATTTTCACGCGATAATTATTTAAGTACACTTACGCCCAGTGTGTGTAAACAATCGCTCGCTGAAGTATTTGGGATGAAAGCAACGCCGCTTGAAAGTATAGCGCCTTTGTATTTGGCCCCAAAACAAAAGCAAACGCAACTCGATCTTTATCGTAGACAAAACATATGAAAATTTATTTAGTCGGTGGCGCCGTACGTGATCAGTTGCTCGATCGTACCGTCACTGAGCGTGATTACGTCGTGGTGGGCAGTACACCTGAAGAAATGTTGGCGCAACATTTTAAGCCTGTGGGTAAAGATTTCCCGGTATTTTTACATCCTAAAACCAAAGAAGAATACGCACTGGCGCGCACTGAGCGAAAAGTAGGGCGCGGTTATACGGGTTTTGAATTTCATGCTGCGCTTGATGTGACGCTCGAGCAAGATCTTGCGCGGCGTGATTTAACCATTAATGCGATTGCGCAAGATAAAGACGGACAAATTATTGATCCCTTTCATGGCGAACAAGATCTACGCAAGCGTTTGTTAAGGCACGTTTCCCCCGCGTTTGTAGAAGATCCAGTTCGCATTTTACGTTTTTCACGTTTTGCCGCAAGATTTCTTCATTTATGTTTTACGATTGCACCGCAAACCATGGATTTAATGAAAACCATGGTGCAAAACAATGAGGTGGATGCTTTAGTGGCTGAACGCGTTTGGCAAGAATGGCAGCGTGCGTTAACTGAAAAAGACCCAGAAGTTTTTTTTATGGTATTGCGCGAATGCGGCGCGCTGAAAGTATTATTGCCAGAAATTGACTGCTTATTCGGCACACCGCAGTCCAAAGAAACGCATCCTGAAATTGATACGGGCATTCACACCTTATTGGTATTAAAACAAGCGGCGTTGTTAACCGATGATCCAGTGACACGTTTTGCTGCTTCTTTGCATGATATTGGCAAAGGCACAACAGAAGTTCAATATTTACCCAAACATCCCTTGCATGAAGAAAGAGGCGCACCCCTTGTAGCAGCATTGTGCGATAGATATCGCATTCCACGTTTATACCGTGATTTAGGCATTTTAGTTGCACGTTATCATGGACTTGCGTATAAAATCATTGAACAAGAAAGAAAAGATCCCGAAGATATTTTAAATTTATTTGAATGCTTAGATTTATTTCGCCGCCCCGAAAGATTACAACAATTTAGATTTGCATGCCTAGCCGATATACGCGGTCGTCCCGGTTATGAAACCAAGCCAGATCGGGGTGAATTTTTAATCACTATTTTTGAAAAGACAAGAAACGTACGCGTGCATGATTTAGATATTAAAGATTTATCCGGCGATGAAATTAAAAAAGTGCTGCGAGCAGCGCGGCTTAAGGTGATCTCACAAATGTGTGATACCACAATAATCCAAAGAGCGCCATCAGCACAATCATAACCGACATACTCACGACGCCCATAAATAAAAGGGCTGCAAGAATACTGGTGCTCACAAATGCAATAAGCGCTTGCAAGGTCCCTGCAAGTCCCGCGGCCGTGCCGGCCAATGCTGGGAAATAATTCAGCGCAATCGTCATACCACTTGGGTATAATATGCCATTTAATAATGCCATGACGCTAAAGGGTACAATAATTTGAGCAGGGTGTTGCAAGGGGATGAGTACCGTCGTACAAAATAACAGGAATGCAAAAAAGACAAATCCATACAAACAAAACCGCATGGTTTTAGGCCCAAAATAATCAATCACTTTTTTACTGATAAATCCCCCGCACATAAATGCAATGGTTTGTGGAATATAAGACATCCCAATAAACATTTCACCGTAACCCATTTGTTTCAGAATAAAAGGCGAAGCGGTCAAATAACAAAAATAAGCACCTGAAGTTAAGCCAAGTGTGCCAACATAACCCATAAATTTATTTGACAGCAGTAGCGTTTGATATTTTTCTTTTATCTTATGAAAATGAATCCGAGATGCTTTTTGTGAATCAGCTGTGGTCGTTTCTTTTAAGAAAAAAGTCACACAAGTGAGCAACACAAAGCCTATGGTCGCAAGCGTAATAAAAACGCCTTGCCAAGGATATAAACTAATAATCGCTCCACCAATACTCGGCGCCAACGCAGGAGAGAGTGCCAGCATCGGGAAAACAATCGCAAAAATTTTATGCGTGGTGAGGGTGTCAAATTTATCAATCACCATCGCTTGCCAGATCACCATCGACGCACAAGCGCCTAATGCTTGCAACAATCGCCAAATAATAAATGGAATAATGTGCGTGCTGAACATGCAACCCAAGGTCGCGATCACAAAAAGACTCAGGCCCCCGATTAAGGTTTTTTTCCGCCCAAATCGATCAGACAAAGTGCCATAGAGCAATTGTCCGATAGTAATACCAAACATATAAATGCTAAATGTAAGTCCGACCAGCGTTTTATTACTGGAAAAATAACCCTCGAGCTGAGGCAGGGCCGGCAAATACATATCGGCGCCGAAATAACCCAAGGTGCCAAGGCCGCACAAAAGAATAATATAAAAGATCATGAAGTTTGGTCCGGTAAAATGGTGTTTGTTTAGTATTATAGGATTTGCGTAAAACGCAACTCTCATCCGCCCTTCGGGCACCTTCTCCCGGGGGGAGAAGCATCTCTCTT
>CAZPAA010000109.1:0-6941 GCA_964584425.1 uncultured Gammaproteobacteria bacterium
GTGTCGACGGCAATGGTGGCTTCACCAAATGCGGTGTTTAAGACAACATTCGCGGTTTTACGGCCAACGCCGGGTAAAGATTCCAGTGCTTCGCGATCATGGGGGACGGAGCTCCCAAATTGTTCTATTAAAATTTTACACGTCGCGAGAATATTTTTAGCTTTGTTATTATAAAGCCCAATGGTTTTAATGTATTTTTTTAATCCAGTTAAACCAAGCGCCGCTATTTTTTCAGGGGTATTGGCATGTTTGAATAATTCTGCTGTTGCTTTATTCACACTGGTGTCGGTTGCTTGCGCGGATAAAATAACTGCGATGAGTAATTCAAATGTGCTGCGATAATGTAATTCCGTTGTGGGATGAGGGTTATTTTTCTTAAAACGTTTGAAAATGCTGCGAATTTTTTGTGGGGTCATGTTTTACTCCATCCGCGACGCTCAAGTGTTCTTGCAATGGCGGCAGCGATGAGATCTTTTTTGTTTTTATTATTATCTATTGTTGTTGAAGAGGTTTCTGTCGTTGCGAGCGTAGCGAAGCAATCCAGGTCCTCTGTTGAATCAAGTATTGAACCTGGGTTGCTTCGTCGCTGCGCTCCTCGCAATGACGCCGCTGGGTAGGCCTGCGCTCGCAATGACGGGGCCGAGATAGTCATCATCTCAATACAATCAACCGGACACACTGCTATACAATCCTCACACCCGGTACACAAATCCGTGATAATCGTATGCATTTGCTTGCGTGCACCTAAAATCGCTTGATCAGAACACGCTTTGATGCATTTAATGCAACCAATACACTCAGCTTCACGAATATAAGCGATTTTATCTGGCATTATCTTACGATCGTTCCGGTTGTCACTACTTCTTCTGGCTGCACGATACATAAACTGTCATCACCGGATGCACACAGCACCATGCCTTCGGATAAACCAAAGCGCATTTGTCGTGGTTTTAAATTGGCCACCACAATCACTTGTTTTCCGACTAAATCCTCAGGTTGATAGGCCGATTTAATTCCAGCAAAGATTTGTCGAACATGATTGTCGATTTCAACATGGAGTTTAATCAGCTTTTCTGCGCCTTCAACGTGCTGCGCTGAAATGACTTTTGCAACGCGCAGGTCAATTTTATTAAATTCATCGATGGTAATTTGCGCCTTTTCATCTTTGAGCGTGGGTTTTGGATTTACATTTTCTGTTTCAGCGTTCATCATAGCGTTCACCTTTGTAATATCAATACGTTGTAATAAGGGTTGGTACACATTAATTGTGTGATTTAATAGCGGTTTTTCATCATCTGCAAATGTGAGCGGTGAAATGGCAAGAAAATCTTCCGCACGCGCTGCTAATTCGGGTAAAACCGGTTTTAAAAATATAATTAATAAACGAAATAGATTGAGCCCGAGCGTGCACACTTCTTGTGCTTGCTGCATGGAAGCGGGATCTTTAATTAGCGCCCATGGTTTTTGAGCATCAATCATTTGATTCGCTTGATCAGCAAGCGCCATAATCTCGCGCATGGCTTTCGCAAAATCACGTTGTTCATAGAGCTTTGCAATCACATTACTGGTGTGAACAAAATGATTAAATAATTCGCTTGAGGGTAAATCGCTGAGTTTATTATCAAAATGGCTGTTAATAATTTTCGCGCAGCGGCTGGCGATATTAACGCATTTACCCACTAAATCGGCATTCACGCGCGCGACAAAATCATCGGTATTAAAATCTAAATCATCAATATTATGACTTAATTTTGCCGCAAAATAATAACGTAAATATTCGGGATCTAAATGGTCAAGGTAATTCTTTGCTTTAATAAAAGTCCCACGCGATTTTGACATTTTATGGCCATTAATCGTTAAGAATCCATTTGCAAAAATACTCGTGGGCAAACGATAACCACAACCTTCTAAAACAGAAGGCCAGAACAAAGCATGAAAATACATAATGTCTTTGCCGATAAAATGATGTAATTCGATTGCAGAATCTTTGTGCAAAATCGCATCAAAATCAAGATTAGGATTTTTTTTACTTAAGTTTAATAAACTCGCCAAATAGCCAATTGGCGCATCGAGCCACACATAAAAATACTTACCCGGTGCATTTGGAATTTCAAAGCCAAAATACGGGGCATCGCGAGAAATATCCCAAGCTTGCAAACCTTCGCCAAACCATTCTTGGAGTTTGTTCGCGACTTGAGTTTGCAAATGGCCTTGTTTTAACCATTCATGCAACATGGATTCAAAATGCAACAAATTGAAAAAGTAGTGTGTGGATTCTTTTTCAATTGGAGTTGCACCAGATAGTACCGAAACGGGATTGATTAATTCAGTTGGCGCATAAGTGGCGCCACAGACTTCACAATTATCGCCATGTTGATCTTTGGCATGACACCGTGGACATTCGCCTTTGACATAACGATCGGGCAAAAACATATTTTTTTCAGGGTCAAATGCATGCTTAATATTCTTCTCAAAAATATGATTATTGGCTTTGAGTTTTAAATAGAGTTTTTCGGTGAGCGCTTTATTTTCATCTGAATGCGTGGTGTAGAAATTATCAAACGCAATATTAAACTTGGCAAAATCATCTTCATGCAAGGTTTTCATTTGTGCAATCAGGATTTCAGGGGGGATGCCGAGTTTTTCTGCATGTAGCATAATCGGCGTACCGTGCGCATCATCGCCGCACACATGCCAGACTTGGTTTCCTTGCAGACGTTGAAATCGTGCCCAAATATCCGCTTGAATATAACCGAGCATATGTCCTAAATGCAGCGGTCCATTCGCGTAGGGCAGGGCGTTAGTAATGACAATTTCACGCATACCGAATTTCCTCAAAAAAAAGCTTATGGTATAATAATTTCCTTTAGAATTAAAGAGATAAATATGCATAAGATCATTGCGGTGGCCTCCGGCAAGGGCGGCGTGGGTAAGTCTACGGTGACGACGAATTTGGCCCTGGCATTAAGCGCGCAGGGCAAACGCGTTGGGATTTTAGATGCAGATATTTATGGGCCAAGCCAGCCGCATCTCTTAGGATTAAGTGGCAAGCCTGAAATTATCGATAAAAAAATGCAGCCGCTGATGGCATATGGTCTTAAAGTCATGTCGATCGGTTTTTTAGTCGATACCGAGGCTGCGATGATTTGGCGCGGCCCGATGGTGAGCGGCGCGCTGATGCAATTGCTCAATGATACAAATTGGGGGGATTTGGATTATTTATTGTTAGACTTACCCCCCGGCACCGGGGATATTCAGCTGACTATGGCGCAAAAAATTCAAGTGAGTGCGGCGATTTTAGTGACAACGCCCCAAGATTTAGCCTTACTGGATGTGAAGCGTGCCTATGCCATGTTTGCTAAGGTAAATGTTCCGGTATTAGGCGTTATTGAAAATATGAGCGGGCATCGGTGTTCTGCCTGCGGTCATGTCGATGCTATTTTTGGTGAAGGTTCCGCAGCTGCATTTGCAAAAGCACTGGATTTACCCTTATTGGGACAAATTCCGTTAGAGATTACGCTGCGCGAGCGATCTGATGCGGGCAAGCCCATCGTTACGCCTATTTTTTCGGAAATAGCATCGCAGATGCTAACAAAGCTTTCGTTGCAAAAACGAAATTTTGCACATATCCTACCGAAAGTAGTGGTAGAACATCGTAAACCTGAGGATAAATAATGGCAATTAAAGCAGATAAATGGATCATTAAAATGGCGAAATCAGGCATGATCACGCCGTTTAGCTCTGAACAAGTTCGTCAAGAAGAAGGCAAGCGCGTGATTTCTTACGGTACCTCGAGTTATGGCTACGATGTGCGCTGCGCAGATGAGTTTAAAATTTTCACTAATATCAATTCTGCGGTAGTTGATCCTAAAGCGTTTGATGCGAATAGTTTTGTGGATGTTAAATCCAATGTGTGTATTATTCCTCCCAATTCTTTTGCGCTGGCGCGCACGGTAGAATATTTTCGCATTCCACGCAATGTGCTGACGATTTGCCTTGGTAAATCAACATATGCACGCTGCGGGATTATTGTGAATGTCACGCCGCTTGAGCCTGAATGGGAAGGGCATGTCACCTTAGAATTTTCCAACACCACGCCCTTGCCGGCTAAAATTTATGCCAACGAAGGCGTTGCACAGATGCTATTCTTAGAAGCAGACGAAGAATGTGCAGTTTCTTATTTAGACCGTGGCGGTAAATATCAAGGGCAAAAAGGTGTGACCTTGCCTGTAGCTTAGGGAGAATATCATGCGACTCATACTGATGTGTGTGGGCTTGTTTTATTTATCAGCAACTATTGCGAACGATCGCGTGGTGCTGAATAAATCCAGCAAGGTGGACACTTCTGATATTGAAGCGGTTCAGGATATATTGATTGAGCAAAGTATTCTCGAGAGTTTATTTGTAAAAAAACCGGGGATCATCGTGAGTCCTTATTATGATCAATTCGGTCGTGTTGGCGCTAAGGTGATACCCGATAAAGGGGAGCCTTACTATGTGGATCCCCATTACGATGATCCCATGCAAACTAACCGTCACAGCGACGAAGCAAATACGGATTCTAATTGGCGTGTATTTACTTGGGGTAAATAAAAATAGCACTTCTCTAGATCCCCTCTCCCACATCTGGTGGTCTCGACATAGGATGAGAATGAGGAGTGGGAGAGGGCTAGGGTGAGGGCAAAGGTAAGGATAAAACATGGTACGTTTTCTACTCAATACTTTTCCAACTTGGTCTGTCATTTTAGGCATGATGCTGGCATGTTGTCTGGTCGGCTGGATTGTTTATCTGTTGGTCAATCGTTATGGTTCAAAATTTTTAGTGGGTAAAGATCCGCATTTTGCGCGCGAATGTATTCATCTTGCTGCAACTTTATGCGCTTTTATTTTAGCCTTTATGATTGTTTTACTCTGGCAATCCTATGAAACTTTAGAAGACACCTTGATGGGTGAAGCCCGATCCATCGGACGGCTGGAAATTTTTTCAGAATCATTACCGACCGCGCAAGATCAAGAAATCAGCGGCCTGTTGCAAACTTATGTGGAAACATTAATTAATGAAGAATGGACTGATATGCGCTATGGTACGCCGAGTGCGAGGGCATCAGAATTATTATTATCATTGCGTAAATCAATTGAAAATATAGATACTAAAGATCCAGTGCTGGCTAATTATCGTCATCAAATGTTAGAAGATTTAAACGAAGTGGCTTTTGCGCGGTATTTACGTTTAGAGCATTTGCATAGTTCGATTCCAACCTTTTTCTTGTTGACGATTTTTACCAATATGCTGGGCATGTTTGTTTTACTGTGTTTGCTTAGACCTGCAGATAATGTGGGGAGTCATCATTTTTATTTGGTTATGACGAGTTTGTTGGTGGGTTTAAATCTTTCGTTTTTGTTGATTTTGGATTATCCGTTTTCTGGGGAGTTGTCTTTGCATAGTACGCCGTTGACTTATATTCCATTTTAGGTGGTCGCCAAGAGGCGCTTATTTAAGATAATAAGAATAAGAGTTGAGTTTAGATTATGATCTGCACTTCATTACTGCTGTTTCAATTCCTATTAATTCGCCATAAGTTCGTGGAATGCCCGTTTCTTTTGTATAGGGGTGGAGCTTCAGCTGGTCGACCAATATTTCTGCTTCTACCATTATAAAGCGCGGAATTGCATTTTTTAGCGCAATGACTGTTTCTTTCAATGAATCTAAATGAATATCAAGCGTTGTAAATGAAGTACGCATTACACCGGCTTCAGGAATATGAAAAGGGATTTGGTGTAACATAATCGCATGCAATTTAAAATGCGTAGGTTCATCAGACAATAATTCTATTTCATGAACGTACACATAACCTTGTTGCTTCCCCATATACTGCTCTGTGATTTTTTTACTCATCATCACCGCCCTTTTTTAGGGAATAACAGCAATAGGCCTGCAACATGCGGGAGAGCACTTTATACGAAGGTTGCTTGATAAAACCCGTTAATAAGCGGTCAATGCTTCTGGGGCTCAGGTCTACTAAGGTGGCGATTTGTTGCTTACTATAGCCCGCTGCCCTGAGCTCGTGATAGAGGGAGCACCAAATAGTCAGCCCTGGATCGGTACTTTTTTGGGAAGGATCAAGAGATACGGTTTTAAAGGTGATTGCTTTAGCCTGCATACAAACCTCTTTAATATAGTGTTTACACATTTATACGTAAAATTTGCTATTATCTATTAAAAAATCAATTAGTTACAAATAAAAGACGTAAAAACTACGTATTTATGATTTATTCTAGTTATAAATTACCCTTATGTAAATTGGAGATTTATGATAAATTCTGTGGGATATTGCTCACAACATGACGGAGAACACCATGTCGGCTAGTCCCAAAAAACCTGTGGATCCTTTACTGCATGAACGTGGCCAGCGGGTGAGGGTGATTCGCTTGGCGTTGCGGCTTTCACGCCCCGCATTTGAGCGTAAGCATCAGATTTCACGTGGGACATTACAAAATTGGGAGGATGCGCGCTTTGGGGGTTTAGGTGAGCACGGTGCGCGGCGCTTGATAACGGTGTTTGCGCAAGAAGGCATTGCATGTACAGTTGAATGGTTTTTATATGGGATAGGGATTGATCCACTGGTGAAATGGCATAAGCAAACCAAACAGCATCCTTCGCCACAAAAGCCTAAAATTAATCAAGCCATGCAAAATGAACTCACCTATTTCCATGAGCAACACAAAAATGGGATCGACACCATCATGCCTGATGATGCAATGGCGCCGCGGATTTTTGCGAATGATTTAGTTGCGGGTCAGCGATTATTTCGCCAAGAGATTGAGCAGTTGATTGGACAAGATTGTATTGTGCAAAGTTAGCAAGGCAATGTGTTCGTGCTCCGTATTGCAAGAGGTGAGATACAACAAGTTTACAATTTAACTTGCCCATAACCACAGAG
>CAZPAA010000110.1:0-4782 GCA_964584425.1 uncultured Gammaproteobacteria bacterium
TAATCAATTATTGCAAGAAGAATATACAAAATTGCTAGATGAACCGAATGAGAAAATCGTGCACCCAGGCTCCAAAACAACAACTCTCCCGATAGCAAGAGAAATTGTCGATGCTTATGTGAAAGAAAAAGTAAAAACACCTTGGTATATTGATTTACTTAATTACAATTTAAATAATTCTAATCTGAATGAGGCTAAAAAGCGTATTCATCATTACAATGATACCTTCAAAACAAAACACACCCGCGTGACCGCGAATCCTGATTTAATGAGTGTGAGAGAAAGAAAGAAGACCCATTTCTTTAACCCAGCTGTGCAACGTAGAAAAATGAAGATGCATTAAATCTCTTTCCTGGTAGGCTGTTATCCCCACGCAGGCGGGGATAACAGGGACGAGGACGGCGGATATACGGACTATTTCTCAGCATCCAAATTAATATTCAACTTACCCAACAAATAAGCCAGCTGCGCAATCTTATGACAATTTAACTTACGCTTTGCACTTTCAATATGTGTTTCAATTGTACGCCGGGATCGCGATAAAATAATCGCAATCTCCTCCGCAGATTTACCTTGTATTAAATACGACAAACAAGCCACTTCTTTTGCTGATAATCCATGCGCATGATAATCATGTTGCGCCAAAACTTCATTTTCTTTAAAAAACTGCATCAGTTTTTCTGCGGCTAATTCTTCTTTATTCTCGAGGATAATATTTTTTCGATAGAGCAAATATTTTTCTGGTGTGTAAAATTTTTTCTCTTCGGCTTTTAAGATAATCGGAGCCGCCTGTATTCTAAAATAATCGATAAAACGATAAAATAAATCCAGATGATTTAAATAAAACTGATTAATCGCATTATTATTTTTATCCGCATGGAAATAATAGTTTTCATAATAATGCTCATAATATCTCGATAAAATAATAATATTGCCAATATTGAAATATTCTTTCCCATCAATCCAAGCTTGATTTTGTGGATTAAGTTCTGACAGCGCCACGCCATGTGTCACATACGTATGAATCGTCAAATCTTCCGGACGATAAGATAAATCATAAAATTTTTTAAAAAAGAATTCAGCCCAATTCGCATCACTGGTTAAATCCACAAACTGTCCATCGGGATACATCCGAATAAAGAAAAACCCGGTGATCCCTAATGGCTCTAAAGGCTGCATAATGTTTTTTATACATTCAGACTAAATCAATTTAAATTTTTGTTCACTTAACATGATTTCCCCTTAAATCAGCGGTTTTTCTTTGGCAGAGCGATGTCGCTGTTTTAATTCAATATCAATATATCTATCCGTGGTTGCCCCCGATCCATGTCCCGCATCATCGCGCACATGCTCACGAGGACGCAGTTTAACATCATCAGAAATCCCAGTGTGACGCAGCCAATGCACCGTGGCTTCAATTAAATTCTCTGCTTCTTCATGATGCTTGTCCTGTTCCAAATGATGAATCGCTTGATCAAAACAATTTTGCACCAGCGTGCGAATATAGGTTGTGCTGGTGATCGGACCCTGACTATTTAGTTTAGGCAATAGCGGAGAATCATCTGCAGGCGAGGGCAGGGGAGATAAGCCTAAATATTTTCTCCAGCGTTTTAATGCTTCAAGCATCGCATCGCTGACTGCAATTTGTCGCTCTTTATTTCCTTTACCGACTGTAGTAAACCACCAATGTCCATCGCTATCGCGATGAAAATCATGCATCAGCGGCTGCCAGCGTGCGGATGCCGCAAGTTCAGAAATACGCAAATACATGGCATAAAGAATCGACATAATAAACAACGTGCGCTCATGGGTAGTATCAGCAGCCGCCATTTGTTGCGCAGTAGAAATCACATATTGCCATTGTAAATCGGAAAGCCGTCGAATTTTTGCTGTTGTTTGGTGCTTGCGAATAAATTTACTTTTTTGTCGAATCAACGCAACGGGATTCATAAACACATATTCTTCTTGTAACAAATAATTATAAAAACTGCCCAAGATTGCAAAGGTTTCTTTAACCGCGCCATTAGATAATTTAAATTTATCTAAATCGAGGTTAACACCTTTTCGGTGTGCAGACTTTGAAATCGTCACGACAAATGGTCGCCATTCAAGATTGGGTACGCGTATTCCTTCTTTATCGATAAATCTGGGGGCTTTTTTAATGCCTATCCAAGCTTTTGGCGGATTTTGGCAGAACTGCACAAAACCCTCGATATCCTCACGCCGCAATTCTGGCAAAGTTTTTTTTGCAACCTCCCAACTCCAATGCAATAAACGTTCAACCTCGCGACGATAGGAATTAAATGTCCCAAGACTTCCGGTATAACAATTAATAAAAGCAAGTGCATACTTAAAATCAGCCTGTTTAGGTGATTCCATTTCAGATGGAGGAAAAGCATTACGCGCAAATTCAATGCGATCGAATAGAGGTTTTGGCAAGTTGATACTGCTCATATTTTTAAACTTAAATCCCCCTTTGAACAAGGGGGATTAGTGCTACAGAATTAATGCGTTGTAGGATTATTCGGTGCTTGCCCCGTCGTATTATGATCTTTTGCCATCATTTTCATCGGCATTTGGAAAAAGCCTTCTTTCCAAAGCTTGATGCCAGTATACCCGGTGCAAATGATATTTAAAAGAATGATTATCGCGACAATAATCCCGGTAAATTTACCTAATCCTGAACCGGCGCCATGTTCGCGTGCTGACCAAATGTATAACGCAACAGATGCAACTAATGCCAAAAACAAGATACCCATCGTGGTGTGAAACATAAACATCATCATCTTCTCCTTAATTTAATGATTTAAAGCTATATGGGTAAATTAATAGTGCAAATATGGAATAAGTCAAAAAAGAATGGTTATCCCCCTTTAAATAGGGGGATGTTCTAGTAAAAAAATCTTTTAGTGATGGTGTCCGCCACCACCACCGCCGCCGTGGCCACCACCATGCATAGATCCACCACCTTGGTGCATTCCACCGCCACCACCTTGGTGCATCATGCCGCCACCCTGGTGCATGCCACCGCCGCCACCTTGATGCATGGTTGACCCACCGCCCTGATGCATAGTTCCACCACCTTGATGCATGGTTGAACCACCGCCCTGATGCATGGTTCCACCACCTTGTTGCGTGGTTGACCCACCACCCTGATGCATGGTACCACCGCCTTGATGGCTACCAGAGCCCTGATTTCCACCCGTTTGATGCATATTACCGCCACCTTGGGTATGAGGTTGATTTCCATGATAATTTTGTCCACTATGGTACTGCCCGCCATGGTAGTAATTACCGTTGTGATAATAATGTCCATCATGATAATAATGCCCATCATAATAATGATGGCCGTTATAGTAGTAATAATTATTGTTATGGTAATACCCATAATCATTAAAAAATAGAGGAAAGAATCCGGGATAAAAATAAAAATAATCCGAGCCATAGTAGTAAGGATAATAAGGTTCATTTTCATAGTTATAGTTATATGTGGTATTCGTAGAACTTTGGTACCCAGTAGATTGATAATTATCATTTGAAACAGGCGGTTGCTGCTCAAATTGAAAAACGGCAGCACAATTGTCCTTTACCCAAATAGCCTGACTATCCACACCCCAAGTACAATTATTTTGAGCAGTACAAGCATCCCCAGCAAGACAGGGACCGCTACCGCTGTTGACACTCTGAATGCCAACATAGTACTGCTCGGCATTAGGCAAGTCACAGCGAGTAAAGTCATTATTTACTGATTCACAAGTCAATGTACCTGCTAAAGCAGGCCCTGCGACAAATAATGAGCTTGCGGTTATTATTTTTGGTGAGATACGCATAAATGCTCCTAAATAAAATGAATATCTCAAGTATAGCTAACTTAGAAAATTTATCGCCTAGGGACTTTAAATATAAGAGACTTTAAATGCCATATCAGGTATTATTTAAAACTTTAGCTTAATCAAAGGGATATCTTTATGCTCACACTAGAAAAGCTTACAAACGCCGCGCTCACATTTACTTCTGATGAATCAGATATCGATGATAAAAAAGATAAGGTTGAGCGCAAAATTATTAAGATATTCAACCCCTTTCAAGATACCATTGTTTGTATCTGGAAATCAGGTAAAGCCCAGTCACTCAATGTAGCAAAACGTGAAGTCATATGGAATTGGGAGCCTACTGATAAACCCCAAACCCCTCCGGTTTGGGCGGTAACTGCAGACAATGAATTTTATCGCACGAGCCAAGAGCGTCTGACCCGGTTTGATGCTTGTATGGGCGAGATGAAAAGTGGCTCATTTTATCCTGAAGATTTAAAATCACCCATCTGCGCACTGACCCGTTTGACTCCATCCAGCACCATGATTTCTGGCTGCGAAGATGGCTCGATTCAGATTTATGATAAAACCAACGGGCGACCCAGCAAAAATCAAAAAATACAAAGTCACGCAATTAGACATCTTATTGCGCTGAATGAAAGCACATTTGTTACAGTCTCAAGCTTATCCGAAAAAATACCATTAAAAATTTGGACTGTAACTCGAACAACGCTCCAAGAGTTTAATCTCACATCTCAACCGGTGAATTGTGTAGGCCCGCTTTCTGCATCCAGTAGGGGAATTGGTGGCAGTTCACGCGGTAGTAAACATATTAATCCACCTCAACATGAAATTATTGCATCTGCGCTGATAAAACACCCTAAAGAAACCAACCTACCCGCCACCGAAACGCCACTCTCTTTAATGACAACCCACCATCCAAACAACCTAACAAATTTTCACTCCGCCA
>CAZPAA010000110.1:4792-6938 GCA_964584425.1 uncultured Gammaproteobacteria bacterium
TCTTATGTTGATGATTCGTCCAGATGCATAATAAATTTAAAAAAAGAAAAAATTTTTCAGATTGAGGGTGGGATAAAAAATGTCTCTATTCCTGCTGATAATTTACTCGTTATAGAATTAAAAACGGGCATTATTCAAATTTTAGATTTGGAAGGGAATACCTTACTTAAATCAGAAAAGCCATTTCCGAATCTTTGTTATTATGGCGAAGATAAATATGTGTATGGTCATAATGAGCTTTTCCTCGCACAACTAAAAAGTGGGCCTAGTGCGAGTTATATCGCAGTCAATTCCTCACCAAATCAGTCTGTCGGGAGGCTTTTAGTGAACTCTTCTAGTTCCCATGGCTCTAGTAGTATCAGCAATTCCAATACAACCACCTCATTTCAATCTTTGACGCAAGAAACTCCATCTACAAAGTCAAAATTCTGTTTTGGGAGATGTCATATTCTTTAACTAAGTCATAGGTCGCAATCATTAAACCTTTATTAGCTTAAAAAGCTCTTAAGATATCTTTGTTATAATACTTAATATATAAGTAATGAAGGCGCCCTGATAAAATGACTATCGCAGCAAAAGGCTTTAATATTGACCATCACGCATTTGTCAATGAGCTTCAACGTTCAAATATCGACAACTTCATCAGCGCAGTTAATAAAAGTGATGTACAACGAGACCTTCACACTAACCAAGAAGTTTTCGACAGTGCCAAAAAAGAACAAAGCCATAACTTTAAAACAACGACACATAATTACGAACTGGCATTTAACCATTTTATCGAGCAGGGCATTAAACCAGCGATAGAATTAGAAGCGAGCAATTTAACAGAATCTAAAGTTCAAATCGAAGCCATTGAAGCACAAGAAAATCGTCCTGCACTGAATACCGCAATGGAACGATTCATGTATTTCTACAATGGACTGGACGCTGATAAAAAAGTAGGAGTGCTTTACTCTAAAAAAGCTAGAGATTTTTTAGCCGATCATGCTAAAGAAGTTGATCTGGCTGGAATCCTCATGCAATTACCTGAAAACGAACGCTTTGGTTGTGCCAGCATGATTTTGCTGCACAGTCCCAAGATGGCTGAAATAATTCGTGATCCTGCACGCTTTGATCCCGTGATGAATTCACTTAAAGGTGAATCTTTAGAACGTCGAATAGAATTGCTAGCCGCTTTTGGCCCTTTAACCTTAAGAAGTCAATATACAGGAGCCTTAAAGCAAAATATTTACGAGAGATTAGATAATTTACGCACGCAATTATTAAGCGAATATGCCAGAGCCAATACCGGTTTAGAAGCAAAAATTAATTATCTTCAAACAAACCGTATGTTATTCACCGATAAAAATGCACAAGGTGAGCCCGTTGTTGATCAAGTATTAAAAGATCTACAGTTAAAAGTGATGAATAATAAGATCGATAACATCACCAGCACACATACTTTAGACACCAATATTGAATTTTTACAAGCCGAAAGCCGCAAACTTCAAGCTGCAGAGGCCGCAAGCTCTGGAAATATATTAACCCCATTAACCGCTGAAGAAACCCAAAGCGCAGCTGCATTAATTGGCGAAAAAGAACAACAATTTGTTGCGCGAGATATGGCACCTGCCGTTGCTGCATTAAATGCAAAAATAGATGAACTGACTGATAATAAAAAATTTGCGGACAATACCGCTAGGAATTTTGTTGCACCTGCAAACGTACAAGAATTCAACCAAATCATGCAGCAATTAAATGGCATGAAAGCAGAAGGGCAAGCAAGCACTTACTCTGAAAAAGTATTAGTGGATATGGTGCGCAATGGAAAAGATCTTAACTCTGATCTCTTCCAAGCAGCAATGACCGAACATAAATTTACCGGCGCCTCTTTTATGACCTTTTTAAATACCATGTCTTCGGAAGAAAAAACAAGATTTCTTCAAACAAAAGCCGTCAGTGACTTTTTGAAATCAAATCAATCTGAAGGAATACGATTTGATCAAATCAACCAAAATATTCCAGCCGAACAACGAATGGCTTATGCCGCAGATATATTAAAATCATCCAGCCGTGCGCTGATGAATGATTACTTAGATAAACTTTCACAAGAGCAAAAATCTGAACTATTTTTACTTGCTGGACAAGATATCAATCTAACAGATAC
>CAZPAA010000111.1:0-6935 GCA_964584425.1 uncultured Gammaproteobacteria bacterium
AAAGTGGCAAACACCCGTAAAGAAGTTGTTTCCTGGAATTGGGACAAAAAATTTTGTGCCCTTACAAAGTTTTGGCGTAAGGCCTATAGAATAAAAGTTTTTTCGATTTAAAAAAAGGGAAATTGTTCAACAGACAATTTATCCACCTCAATGGCCAAAGCAATCTGATTCGCAACAGACTCTAACAATCGCATCTCATCCGGCGTATACAAATGTTCCGGCTGATGCGGTGAAATGCGAACTACCCCCACCACGCCTTGAGATGCAATCAAAGGCAAAAACAACGCATCCGCAAATGCCAAAGTATCCGTCCCCCACCCTGCATTTTGCCTCAAATCATAAACCCACTGTGCAATACTCCGATCTTTGGTGGAAAGCTTATCCACATCACTAAAATGCCCTGTTGTAGCCAACACAATCAAGGCATCACAGTTAAAAGCCTCAACAATATACTGCGTGCCAATATCCAGCAAAGATTGAACGCCCCGCGTACGCGCAAGCATATGACTCAACGAATAAAGCGCACGGGTATTACGCTCCGCAAGATAAGCAATTTCACTTTGTCTGCGCGCTAGCACCGCAACATAACTGATAATTTGCGTCACCATCAGCATCACAATTAATGTCAGAAAATATTGCACATTTTCCACGGTAAAGCTGTAAAACGGCGGCACAAAACAAAAATCATAAGCTAAGACCCCGAGGATGGACGCTAAAATCGCAGGTCCTCTAAAACCATGAAAAGCCACGATCGTGCTGGCCAAAACATAAACCATAATTAAATCACTGGCACTTAAATGTGAAAAGAGTAAAAAATTAATAAGGGTTGCGCAAATGATCATGCTGATGGCAAATCCATAACCCGCCCATGGCACGGTTTTTTTCTCTGGGATAATAGGCTGCTCAGTTTGCGTTGGCGAGGTATCAGAGGTCACATGTACATCAATTTCTTGACTGTGTTCTAAAATTTTATCGGTAAGATTATGTGAATACAAAGATCGCCAAAATGAAGTGGTTTTTTTGCCGATCACAATTTGTGTAATATTTTGCTCGCGTGCAAAAGTCATAATTTCATTGACGATGTCAACGCCGGTTAAAATGCGTGTTTGAGCGCCTAATTGTTCGGCCAAGCGTAAATATTTAATCGCAAGATTACGCTGTTGATTAGATTCACTGGCATGCGGCGCATCGACATAAACCACCAGCCAATCCGTTTGCGCATAGTCAGCAAGACGTTTTGCCGTGCGAATAATTTTAGTGGCATCTTGCGTGGGACCAATACACGCTAAGATTTTTTCTTTGGTGGGCCACACACCTTGGATGCCTTCTGCATGGCGATAAGACAAAGTTTGCGTGCCTGCATATTGCGCTGCTGCACGTAACGCAAGTTCGCGTAATGCAATTAAATTCCCTTTTTTGAAAAAATGTTCTTTTGCAATTTCAGCTTGAGGGGGGAAATATACTTTACCCTCATGCAAACGATCGAGTAAATCTTCTGGAGATAAATCTACCAGCTCGAAGGTATCTGCTTCTTTTAACATAAAATCAGGGACAGTTTCCCTGACGTGTACATTGAGAATTTGTGCCACTACATCGTTTAAGCTTTCAATGTGTTGCACATTGAGTGTGGTGTAAACATCGATGCCTTTTTCTAATAATTCGCGAATGTCTTTCCAACGTTTTGTATGACGCGCACCCGGCGCGTTGGTATGCGCCATTTCATCGACTAAAACCAGTTGTGGTTTACGTGTGATGGCGGCATCGAGATCAAATTCTGGCAGTTCTTTTTTACGATAACTGTATTGCTTGGGTGGGATGCGCTCAAAACCTTCCATTAAGGCGGCTGTTTCCATGCGGCCATGTGATTCGGCAACGCCAATCACGATATCCATGCCCGTCATGCGTAGCTCGATGGCATCTTCAAGCATGGCGTGTGTTTTACCTACACCGGGCGCCGCACCTAGATAAATGCGTAATTTTCCGCGGTGTTTACGTGCCTCGCTTAAATTCACTTGCGCTAAGAGTTGATCCGGATTAGGGCGATGTTTTTCCATGGCTGTGTGCATCCAATGCTAAATTTAATTCTAACACATTCACATGATTCGCACCCAAAACACCAAAAGTTTTAGCTTGCGTATGTTGTGCAACAAGCGCACTTAAATCAGTTTCAGAAATGTTACGCGCTTTAGCAACACGCGGCACTTGATAAAATGCAGCAGCAGGACTGATATGCGGATCTAAACCACTGCCTGAACCCATGAGTAATTCAACAGGAATAGGCGCCGTGTTATTGGGATCAAGACTTTGCCATGTTGAAAGACGCTGCTTAATCGCCGCTAAAAAATCCGGATTAGACGGACCCCAATTCGAAGCCCCAGATTGCGCAGCATTATACGGAAAATCCAATGTATGCGAAGGCCGCCCAAAAAAATAATGCGGACCAACAAATGATTGACCAATCAACTGGGATCCAACTTTTTTATCGTTCAATACAATTAAACTACCATTCGCTTCAAACGGAAAAAATAATTGCGCAATCGCGGTAACAACAACAGGATAAACAAATCCAGTCAGTACCGTGAAGAATATCAATAAAACGCCAGCAATTTTAACTTGTTGAAAAAAACTAACCCACATAAAAATAATCCTTATCAGAGACACAAAACACCAATCGGCTCCTCTAGTCAGTCCCCCTTTAAAAAAGGGGGTGCCCTCTTAGGGCGGGGGATTTTGAGATCTGGATTATACTCCAAAGATTTTAAATCCTTCTACCCCCTTTCCCAAAGGGGGATTTCACTAGAGGGTCCTGATTTATGCAACAAACCCCAATATCAGAGACACAAAACACCAATCGGCTCCTCTAGTTAGTCCCCCTTTATAAAGGGGGTGCCCTTCTTAGGGCGGGGGATTTTGAGATCTGGATTATACTCCAAAGATTTTAAATCCCCCTACCCCCTTTTCGAAAGGGGGATTTCACTAGAGGGTCCTGATTTATGCAACAAACCCCAATGCAACCAACAATAAATCGATTAACTTGATCCCAACAAAAGGCGCAACTAATCCACCAAGGCCATAAATCAAAACATTATCCCGCAACAAACGCGCAGCTGCGACATGCCGATAAGCAACGCCTTTTAGCGCCAATGGAATCAGCAAAATAATAATCAAAGCATTAAAAATAACCGCAGATAAAATAGCAGAATGCGGCGTAGCCAGCTGCATAATATTGAGCTGATTCAAAGCAGGATAAGTAGAAGCAAACAACGCCGGCAAAATCGCAAAATATTTCGCAATATCATTACTAATACTAAAAGTGGTTAACGATCCCCGAGTAATTAATAATTGTTTACCAATCTCAACTACTTCAATCAGCTTAGTCGGGTTAGAATCCAAATCAATCAAATTTCCCGCTTCTTTTGCCGCCTGCGTCCCCGTATTCATCGCAACGGCAACATCTGCTTGCGCTAAAGCCGGCGCATCATTCGTACCATCGCCCGTCATCGCAACTAAATGGCCTTCAGCTTGTAGTCGACGAATCAGCGCTAATTTATCTGCAGGTTTTGCATGTGCAAGAAAGTCATCAACGCCTGCTTCAGCGGCAATGGCAGCCGCAGTTAAGGGATTATCCCCAGTCACCATAATGGTTTTAATACCCATTTGGCGTAATTGTAAAAAGCGCTCGCGAATGCCACCTTTTACAATATCTTTTAAATAAATCACGCCTAACACTTGATTATTTTCAGAAACCACCAGCGGCGTGCCGCCTTCACGTGCAATGGCTTCTGTCTGCATGCGCACATCCTGCGGTAATTCGCCACCTGCATTGTTGATAAACGTTTCAATTGTGTCGACTGAACCTTTACGAATCATCCGATCATTTAAATCCACACCGCTCATGCGTGTTTGCGCACTAAACGGAATAAAATGCGCATTTAGCTCATGCATATCACGTCCGCGCAGGCCATATTTTTCTTTGGCAAGAATAACAATACTGCGTCCTTCAGGTGTTTCATCGGCTAACGACGCAATTTGCGCGGCATCGGCGAGGGTTTCAATGCTAACGCCTTTTGCCGGAATTAATGCGGTTGCTTGACGATTGCCAAGTGTAATCGTTCCGGTTTTATCGAGTAATAAAATATCCACATCCCCCGCAGCTTCAATCGCGCGTCCTGAAAATGCAATCACATTCGCGCAGATCATCCTGTCCATACCCGCGATACCAATCGCGGATAATAATCCGGCGATGGTTGTAGGTGCCAAGCAGACAAATAAAGCCACTAATACCGTAACGGATACAACAACGCCGGTGCCGACAGCATGCACGCTATAAATGGAGAAGGGAAGTAGGGTTGCGCATACCACTAAAAAAATAAATGTGAGCGCAACGAGCAAAATGGTTAACGCAATTTCATTGGGTGTTTTTTGCCGTTTTGCGCCTTCGACTAAGGCAATCATTTGATCTAAAAAAGTTTGCCCGGGATTTGCCGTAATGCGCACGACTACCCAATCAGAAATGACCAACGTGCCGCCAGTCACCGCACTGCGATCGCCACCACTTTCACGAATGACGGGCGCACTTTCTCCAGTAATCGCGCTTTCATTGACCAAAGCCATGCCTTCAATAATTTCACCATCACTTGGAATAAAATCACCGGTTTCAACCAGCACAATATCGCCTGCACGTAATTTGTCTGAAGGACTTAGGGTGATTTTGGCATTGCGATCAGCGCTCGATAATTTTTTAGCCTGAATGTCATGTCGAGATTTACGTAGTGAATCGGCTTGTGCTTTGCCGCGTCCTTCGGCCATGGCTTCTGCAAAATTTGCAAATATTAAAGTAAACCATAACCAGATGGTCACGTTCAGATCAAACCAAAAGGTAGGATGGTGCTGAAAAAATGCTTGAAGGGTTAAGGCGCTGGTGATGAGTGAGCCGATCAATACGGCAAACATCACGGGATTGCGGATTTGATGTCGCGGTGATAATTTTAAAAACGCATTGCCAATAGCAGTTTTAATAATATGCGGATCCCAAAGCGAAATTTTAGTGGCCACTTGACCCCCATAACATTAAATGTTCGACAATCGGCCCTAAAGCTAATACCGGGAAAAATGTGAGCGCACCTAAAATCAGGGTGATGCCAAGCAGCAAAATAATAAATAATAGATTGTGTGTGGGTAAGGTTCCGACACTTTCTGGAATTTGTTTTTTAAGTGCAAGTGAACCTGCGATGGCTAATACAGGGACGATAATGCCAAAACGTCCGATTAAGATCGCAACCGTACCCAATATAGTATAAAAAGGTGTACTGGCATTTAGACCTGCAAATGCACTGCCATTATTATTCACCATAGAAGTAAATGCATATAAAATTTCAGAAAGCCCATGACTGCCTGGATTAGCAATCGCAGATGTGCCTATTGTTGTTTGTGCCGCAATTGCAGCAAAAGTGAGTACCACCGTTGGCATAATTAAAACCGCAATCGCGGTCATTTTCATTTCAAACGGTTCAATTTTTTTGCCTAAATATTCAGGGGTACGTCCGACCATTAAACCTGCAATAAATACCGTGAGGATCACTAAAATTAACATGCCATATAATCCTGATCCGACTCCACCAAACACGACTTCACCCAGCTGCATAAACCCTAATAAAATAAGACCGCCTAATGGTGTGAATGAATCATGCATGGCGTTGACTGAACCATTTGACGTCGCCGTGGTTGCAACTGCCCACATTGCAGAATTTGTTACACCCAAACGTGTTTCTTTACCTTCCATATTGCCGCTGGTTTGATCGATTGGTAATGCAGCGAGGGCAGGGTGATGGGCGTGTTCAAGACTGGCCGTGACGAATAACATGGGAATAAATAACAACAGCATCGCAATTAACAATGCAAGGCCTTGGCGTTTGTCGTTGATCATCAAGCCAAAGGTGTAACATAAAGCGGCGGGGATCAGGACGATCGCTAACATTTCTAAAAAATTGGTCAGAGGATTGGGATTTTCAAATGGATGTGCGGAGTTGGTATTAAAAAATCCACCGCCATTGGTACCTAATTGTTTAATCGCCACTTGTGAAGCGACGGGACCCATAGGAATAATTTGTTCAGAAATGTGTGATGTAGGATCTAAAACCGTTATTTTTTCGTAGGATTTGAAATTTTGGATAACGCCTTGTGAACTTAAAATCAGTGCAAAAATAAATGCGAGTGGCAATAAAATATAAATCACGCTGCGTGTCATATCGACCCAAAAATTGCCGAGGTGTTGAGCTTCATTACGACTAAGACCGCGGATCAATGCGATCAAAACCGCCATACCGGTTGCGGCAGATAAAAAATTTTGTACGGTGAGGGCGATCATTTGGGTGAAGTAACTCATCGTGCTCTCACCAGCGTAGGCTTGCCAGTTGGTATTGGTGGCAAAGCTTGCTGCAGTATTGAGTGCAATACTCGCATCAACGCCGGGGAAATGTTGGGGGTTGAGTGGTAAGTAGCCTTGTAATAATTGGATAAAATATACGACGAAAAATCCGAGTAGATTGAATAGGAGTACTGCACTTAAATAGTTTTTCCAATTCATTTCTTGAGTGGGATTTATTTTACATAGGCGATAGAGGTTATGTTCTAGCGGTAAGGACTCGCGGGTGTAAATGCGTGCCATGTATAAACCTAAAGGCTTGATGCAGACGAGCAATAAAGCCAAGTAGATTAACATTTGCCAAAGATCGAGGGACATTTGAGTTTCCTTTGATTACGAGAGCATATACCTGATGGCTTTTAGATTCAAGCTTTGCTCTAATCAAATGAATATATCCTATTTGGTAGGGGCGCAACATGTTGCACCCAAGTGTTGGAGCGGCAGAACATATTATTAGGACGCAAAACCTTGATATTCTCGTAGGGACGCAACATGTTGCGTCCCAGAAGTG
>CAZPAA010000112.1:0-6897 GCA_964584425.1 uncultured Gammaproteobacteria bacterium
TTCTGGCGCGATGGTTTTAACCGGTGACGTATTAGCGCAAGTTTATTTAGGAAAAATAAATAAATGGAATGATCCCTTGATTCAAACCTTAAATCCTAATCTTAAATTGCCTGATCAAAAAATTACCGTGGTGCGTCGCGCAGATGGCTCGGGCACGACCGCGATTTTTACTGAATATTTAGCGAAAGTCAGTCCTACTTGGGCAGCAGAAGTAGGCAAGGGCAATACGGTTAATTGGCCAATAGGCACCGGCGGGAAAGGCAACGAAGGAGTGGCTGCATTTGTCGGGCGTTTACCAGGCGCGATTGGTTATGTTGAATATGCTTATGCTAAACAAAGTAATATCGCTTTTGTGCAGCTAAAAAATGCAAGTGGTGAAACAGTTGCGCCAAGTGCAGATAGTTTTAAAGCGGCGACAGTGGGCATCGATTGGAACAAAACTTTTGCACAAAGTCTAACCGAATCCAATGCGAAAGGTGCATGGCCGATCACATCAACGACTTTTGTGTTGTTGCATAAAACCCAAAGCGATGCAGCCAAAGCTGCGGCGATCCTTGCATTCTTTGATTGGGCTTATCAATCTGGGAGCGATGAAGCTTTGGCACTTGATTTTGTGCCGATGCCACAAGACGTGATTGCTGTGGTCCACAAAGTGTGGGCAAATGAAATTAAAGACAGTGCGGGCAAACCGATTTATGTAGCACAATCAAAATAAGAATATGATGCAGCCTAAAAAATCCAAAGAACTAGGGAACTGGGTATTAGGTGGGCTCTCATTTAGTGCTGCGCTTTTCACGCTCGTTGCACTCGGCGGCGTGATTCTTATGTTGACTATTCATGCCTGGCCTAGTATTTCTCAATTTGGTTTTTCTTTTTTAAGTAGTTCCACTTGGGATCCACCCAGTGATATTTTTGGTGCTTTTGTACCGATTTATGGCACCCTCTTAACATCCGCAATTGCGCTTATCATTGCTGTACCGGTGAGTTTTGGTATTGCATTATTTCTAACTGAATTATCTCCCATGTGGTTAAGACGTCCTTTAGGTATTGCAATAGAACTACTCGCAGCCATTCCCTCCATTGTTTATGGAATGTGGGGATTATTATTTTTTGCGCCTATTTTTGCGCAATACGTGCAAACACCTTTGATGAATTGGACACAACATATTCCAATTTTAAATCAGTTATTTGCCGGTGCGCCGATTGGTATTGGTTTATTTACCTCGGGTATTATTCTTGCCATCATGATCATTCCTTATATTGCGGCGGTGATGCGCGATGTATTTGAAGTCGTCCCGCAGTTATTAAAAGAATCCGCTTACGGTTTAGGCTGCACCACCTGGGAAGTGATTTGGTCGGTGGTATTGCCTTACACCAAAGCAGGTGTGACCGGTGGCGTGATGCTGGGCCTTGGACGTGCATTAGGCGAAACCATGGCGGTGACGTTTGTGATTGGCAATAGCAATATCTTAGAGGGCTTTTCATTATTCTCCATGGGGAATAGTATCACTTCGGTATTAGCCAATGAATTTCCTGAAGCGAGTTTAACGGGGTTTCATCAATCGGCATTAATGGAACTCGGTTTAATATTATTTTTAATTACGTGTATTGTGCTGTCATTTTCTAAATTAATGTTAGCGCGTATGCAAAAGGCGAGGGGGCATTAATGGATCTTTATCGCCGTCGCAAAATAGTGAATACCATTGCCCTCACTTTGTCGCTAGTGGCGATGGCCTTTGGTTTAATTTGGTTATTGTGGATCTTGCAAACCACGCTGGTTAAAGGATTATCAGCACTGTCCTGGTCATTACTCACAGAATCAACACCCGCCGCGGGCACGGAAGGTGGTGGATTATTTAACGCGCTAGTGGGCTCATTGCTCATGGTATTTTTTGCAACGCTATTTGGCACGCCCGTTGGTTTATTGGCAGGTATTTATTTAGTGGAATATGGACGATTTTCAAACTTTGGAAGAGTGGTTGCTTTTGTGAATGATATTTTATTAGCAGGACCCTCCATCGTGATTGGATTATTTGTTTATGCGGTGATTGTTGTGCCTACCGGTGGATATTCAGGCTGGGCTGGCGTCGTTGCATTATTATTGATTCAAATCCCGATAGTTATCCGTACCACAGAGAATATGTTATTACTGGTCCCCCAAACTTTGCGTGAGGCAGCCGTGGCCATCGGTACCCCCAAATGGAAAATGGTCAGCGCAATTACGCTAAAAGCCGCTAAAGCGGGCATTATAACGGGCATTTTACTGGGCATCGCCCGTATCGCCGGAGAAACGGCTCCTTTATTATTTACCGCATTAAATAATTTATTTTTTAGTGTGGAAATGAATAAACCCATGGCGAATCTACCGAAGATGATCTACGATTTTGCCATGAGTCCTTATCCACGCTGGCAAGAAATTGCTTGGGCGGGTGTATTACTCATTACCCTTGGCGTATTGTTTTTAAATATTTTAGCGCGATTTTTTAGTCGCAAAAAATTCTGAAGGCTTATATGACAGCAAAATTAATGGCTCGCGATCTAAATTTTTATTATGCAGATTTTCATGCGCTAAAAAATATTAATTTAGAAATCCCAGAGAAAATGGTCACTGCGTTTATTGGTCCATCTGGCTGTGGTAAATCTACTTTGCTGCGCACATTTAATCAAATGTTTGCGTTATATCCCGATCAAAGAGCCACAGGCGAAGTGATTATGAATGGCGTTAATTTACTCGATGGCAAAGTAGATATCGCGTTGCTGCGCGCAAAAATTGGCATGGTTTTTCAAAAACCCACGCCATTCCCGATGTCCATTTATGACAATATTGCTTTTGGGATTAAACTCTATGAAAAACTATCGCGTGATGAATTAGATGCACGGGTTGAATCAGCCTTAACCCGCGCAGCGCTCTGGCATGAAGTCAAAGATAAATTGCATAAATCAGGTTACAGTTTGTCGGGCGGCCAGCAACAACGTTTGTGTATTGCGCGTGGGATTGCCATTGAGCCGGAAATATTGCTGCTGGATGAGCCTTGTTCTGCGTTGGATCCTATTTCTACTACAAAAATCGAAGAATTGATCAGCGAGCTGAAAAAAGACTATACCGTTGTGATTGTAACTCACAATATGCAACAGGCGGCACGTTGTAGCGATTTTACCGCGTATATGTACTTGGGCGAGCTCATTGAATTTGGCAGTACGCAACAGATCTTTATTAAACCACAACGTAAAGAAACAGAAGATTATATTACTGGGCGATTTGGATAATGATACTAAAATTATTTGAAAGATAGAGGGACTCATCATGACGGATAGACATATTTCTTCAACTTTTGACATGAACCTAAAAGAATTATTAGATAAATTAATTTTTATGGGTACAGCAGTCGAGCTTCAGCTAAAACGGACCTTGGCTGCATTTTCAGATTCTAATCCGGCTTTGCTTGAAGAAATTTTTGTCAGGGAACGTGATATTGATGCCCTAGAAATCACCATCGATGAAGCATGTAGCCAAGTGATTGTCATGCGCCAACCCGTTGCACGTGATTTACGCTTTGTTTTAGCGGTATCAAAAGCGGGCGCTATTTTAGACCGCGCGTCGGACGAAGGCGTTAAACAACAGATAAAATTAAAATCATCCATTTAGGCGAAATGTCCTTGGTGATTTTAAAACATGCATTGGATGCATTTACCCAAATGAGTGCCAAACATGCCGCTGAAATTATCAAAGAGGATGAAGCGATTAATACGGAGTTTTATAATTTAAGAGACAGTTTTATGAAAGCCATGAAAGAAAATCCACAAACAATCACCACTTATTTAGATTTGTTGGTGATTGTAAAAGCATTGGAACGTTTAGGCGATTATGCGAAAAAAATGTCTGAATTTATTATCTATGTGGTGAAGGGCACAGATATTCGCCATGGCATGGGTGATAAAACTTTTTCTTTATGATTTGAATGAGGAGGTTAATATGCAATTCTGGTTAGATACTGCGAATATAAATGACATTAAAATAGCAAGTCAATCTGGTATTTTATTTGGCGTAACCACAAATCCAAGTATTTTTTCAAAAGCACAAACCGATGCTGATGAATTAATTCAACAATTTTTGACGATTCAGCCTGGATTGGTTGCCATTCAAGTGACGCGCACACAATCAGTCAATGATATGGTTCATCAAGCGCGTTTATTATCTGCATTAAGTCCGAAACGTATTGTGATAAAAGTGCCATCAACGTTGACGGGTTTTGCGGCCATGCGTGAGTTAAAAAAACATCAAATATTAGTATTAGCGACTGCAATTAGCTCAGTGTCGCAATTTGTTGCGGCCGCAAATGCAGGTGTTGATTATGCTGCATTATATTTATCCCACATGCAAAAAGCAGGAAAAGATATTGTTTCTGAAATGGAAATCATGACTAAGATTGCCAGAAAAAATCAATGGTCCGTAAATTTAATGGGCGCAGCATTTGCGGACGAGGCAACAGTTCAATCTTCTATTGCTGCAGGGGTTAATTCCGTAACGGTGCCAAGTGCTATCTTCAATCAATTATTTGCCATCGAGTCACATGTTGCACATCAATTAAAACAATTTGAAACAGATTGGAAATCCTATCAAGATCATCATGCTGCGGGTTTATTAGCCGATCAAATCGCTCAATGTGAAAACCCTATTGAATCATTGGCTTAGACGATATTCATCATGTTATTTTATAGACAATAACCATGACCCGTTGTTTATAATGGGGAATTTTGTTAAAATGCTGGATAGTTAGTTAGAAAGGAATATTCAATATGCATAGTTTTTCTAATAGTGTTTCTAACAGTATTTCAAGTAGTGTGCCTACTGCAGAAGATAACTCGCACGGTGGTACTAATGTTGCCGGATTGGCGATGGCAGTTTTTCTTGGCATTGTATTCTGTGTTTATTGTTTGAATTCTTCCTTAAAAAGGAATAATGAGGTAAATAAAAAAACAACAGGAGCAAACGCTCTATTATTAGCTTCAGAAGAGGGATTATCCGCAACAGCTGTGGTCGCTGGGAAGAATCTAGAAGATCTAGAGGATGACAATGAACTTCAGGCGGTTGTTCGTGAAGACTATGATCCATCGGGTCTTCAGTCTGCAATAGGTAGTTTTGGGAAATGATATAAAATCTTGAGCACTCATTAAAAGAGTTCCTATGTCAGAATTTACCAATAAAGTTGTAGTTGTCACCGGTGGTGCCAGTGGCATTGGTGAGGCTATTGCAAATCAATTTAATCAAGACAGGGCAAAAGTGGTCATTTTTGGCCGGCATTTAGATAAATTAAATGCGGTGAAAAATTTATTTAATGATGCGATTGCAGTTGAAGGTGATGTGCGTAATTTATCCGATTTAGATCGCTTATTTCAACAAACGCAACAAGCCTTTGGCAAAATTGATGTTTTGGTAGTTAATGCCGGTGTGGCTTCGCGCAGACACATAGATGATGTTGATGAAGCATTTTTTGATGAGATTGTGGATATTAATTTTAAAGGTGCCTATTTTACTGTGCAACGTGCAGTGAATTTTTTAAATGATGGCGCTGCGGTAGTATTAATTTCAACCGCCGGCTGTCATTTTGGCTGGCCGTCACATAGTGTTTACTGCGCAGCAAAAGCCGCAGTGAGCATGTTAGCGAAAAATTTCTCCGCAGATTTAATTCATCGCAATATTCGTGTCAATGCGATTTCACCGGGTTATGTTAAAACACCTATTTGGGGACATGTTGAGACTTTACAATTTAACGGTGATGTGCCGATGAATCGCTTCGCAACAGCGGATGAAATTGCCAATGCGGCTTTGTTTTTGTCATCATCAAAAGCATCTTATATTGTGGGAGCAGATTTAGTGGTTGATGGTGGGCTGACTTCATTTAAAACAAAGTAAAATTGACAATATAAATCTATTGCTCTTATAATCTTTCATTATCAAAAAATTAATTGGAGAGTATGATGAAATCTAAAATATTGCTAGCTCTTTTTTTGTTGTTCCCCATTTTATCTTTTGCAAATGAAAACTTATTCCCACAAGAAAGTCATTGGGTAAACCAACATGGTTCGCAGTTGCATTTAATTGCAAATAATGAAGGCGATCTTACTGGTACATTTATCACCAACGTAGGTAATGGTGTAGGTGTGCCGCGTGATGTAGTGGGTACCACTAATCAATATGGTGTTTCTTTTACTGCGAATCATGAAGAAGCCGGTTCCATTACCTCCTGGACAGGACTTATCAATGAAAACCAAACAGAAATCACTGCACTGTGGTTACTCGTGCGCGGTCAAGAAATTAAATGGGATGCAACCAACATTGGCCAAGATGTGTTTGTACGCGTTGGGGAATAAAATAAATGCATTTTTTTATCACTTTGTTTTTGTCATTTTTCATGGTGATGCAGCCTGTCTTTGCTGCATCCACCACCCCAGCAAACGCACCTACGTATGAAACCTATAATATTGCACCGGAATTAAAAATTATCCATATTTTGCCTTCGGTGTATGTGATCGAAGATCAAGGCGGGATCCCCTCTTATTCCATGTTGGTTGATATCTCAGATGATCAATTATTATTGGTGGATACCACCAGCCCTGAAAAAACAAAAAGTGTACTTGAATGGGTGAATAAAAAATTCACTGATAAAACTATTGTCGCTATTAATACCCACCATCATTGGGACCGCACAGGTGGGAATCAAGTCTTATTTGAACAGAAAATCCCCGTATATGGATCAGATCTGACTGCTTCTTTAGCTAAAGAAGAAAAAGAAATAGCACCTAATCATACTTTTCCAGCAAGCGAAGGCAAAGTATTAAATTTTGATGATAAACAAGTAAAAAGTTATCTCTAAGATTTCAAAGGCAAAATTAAAT
>CAZPAA010000113.1:0-6811 GCA_964584425.1 uncultured Gammaproteobacteria bacterium
CCCGATGTGATAAGGCAAAACAGTAAATGCAAAAAGCATTATGTCGGCTATGATGCTCGCTGCAAGCCAGAAGACTGAAAATGAAATTACAGCTGACGGCGATGAGGCGCAAGAAGCCATCAACGCACTGCTCACCCTAATCCAAAATAAATTTGGCGAGCAGGCTTGACGCTTAAGATAAATACATTAAGATATGATTATTGGAGTGCTCGTCAATTAAACATTTACCCAAGGAAGATATCATGAAAAAATTAAGCGTATTAACCGCAGTGTCCGCAGCTTTAGCCTTAACTTCTGGATTGGCCTTAGCCACCGGTACCGGTGACATGGAAAAATGCATGGTTGTTGATAAACAAGGCCATAACATCGTTAAAGCGGGTAAAAATGACTGTAAATCTGCAACAAATTCTTGTGCAGGCCAAGCGAAAGCGGGCGATAAAAATGCTTACATTGAAGTTCCTAAAGGTCAATGTGCAAAAATCAATGCCGGCGATTACACTGGTGTTTCAGCTGATACAAAAGCTAAAATTGAAGGTGCTAAGTAATTAAACCATGAATTTGACATCTCCTATCGGCATAGGCTTACGCCATCCTCATTACCGACAAGTGCTTGAGGAGCGCCCAGATATAGGATGGTTTGAAGTTCATAGTGAAAACTTTTTCCACCCAGGTGGCTTGATAGTTGAAATGCTCATCCAAATCAGTGAGCATTACCCTATCAGCCTCCATGGGGTGGGATTATCTCTAGGTTCGGCGCAAGGTATTCCCTCATCTTATTTAGAACGCATTAAAACCCTTATTAACAGAGTTTCACCTTTTTTAGTCTCTGAACATTTATCCTGGAATCGCATTGGCACCCTGGCCATGCCTGATTTATTACCGGTGCCCTACCATGCTCAAAGTCTTAATATTTTTTGTGACAATATTAATTTCACCCAGGATTTTTTAGGTCGAGAAATTTTAATTGAGAATCCTTCATCCTATTTGGAATATAAAGCCTCCAGCCTGCAAGAAGTTGAATTTTTGGTGTCCCTCTGTGAGCGCACGGGCGCTAAAATTCTGTTAGATATTAATAATATTTTTGTGTCCTGTCACAATCATGGTTGGGATCCACATCAATATATCAACGCGATCCCCAAAGATTTAGTGAAAGAATTTCACCTTGCTGGACATTCCATCCAATCGATTTCGCCCGATCAAACCATACGAGTGGATACGCATGATCATCCGGTTTGCATTGAGGTCTTCGAATTGTATCGCTTGGCGACAGCCCGTTTTGGCATGATCCCAACACTATTAGAATGGGATGCACAGATCCCCGAGCTTTCAGTTTTGATGCAAGAAGCATCTAAGGCTTTGCATTATGCCAAAGCTTGAGCAAATCCAACAAAATTTTGTTGATGCGATTTTTGATCCACACATTAGTCTCGATGATTTTATTGGCTCTTCTCATCCGTTTGAGCGTCTCGATGTGTATCGTACCACTATTTTTGAGAACTTAAGAAATAGCCTAGAACTAACCTTTCCGGGCATTTGGAAATTATTAGGCGATGAGTGTGCCAATAGTGCGGCCTATATTTTTGCAAAAAATCCAGGCAATATGCCAAATACCGGTTGCTTAGATGATTGGGGTGAAGCTTTCCCTCTGTTTTTAGCAAGCCAAAGCGCATTCGTACAATTGCCCTATCTGAAAGATTATGCAATATATGAATGGTTAATGCATTTAGCCTTTATTGCTGCCGACTCAAGTACTCTATCCCCCCAAGATTTAGAAAAAATTCCTGAGGATAAAATTGATAATATCCGCTTTAATTTTTTACCATCCGTATTTTTATATGAAGCAGAATTTCCTATCTATCGCATTCAAGAAATTATTGAGGACCCCAATGCGCCTGCAATTGATTTACAACCCGAAGAGACGATTGTTGTGATCTCAAGACCACACAAACAAGTGATGAGTTTATTTGTCACACCTGCGACGGGATTGTTTTTAAAATCTTTAATGGCTAATGAAACGCTGCTTGAAGCTGCGACTCAAACTGAAAAAAAATATCGAGATTTTGATTTAAGTGCAGCAATTGGTTTATTATTGAAACATGAATTGATTCAGGAGATCCAATTATGAACCTATTACGCATAGGCATGTCATTATTCATACTGGGGATCAGACTCTGGGTTGCAAGAGTTTTTCTACTGTCAGGATTACAGAAAATTACCGATTGGCAGGCAACGCTTTATTTATTTGCACAAGAATATAAAGTCCCGCTGCTTCCACCAGAAATTGCCGCCTATTTAGCGACAACTTTCGAGCTCGGTTGTTCCACATTATTAATTATCGGTCTTGCCACGCGCTTAGCCACCTTGCCGCTATTAGTCATGACGGCGGTGATCCAATTCACCTATCCTGGCCATATTGAACATCTTTATTGGGCGATAGCGCTGTTCATCATCTTAATTTATGGGCCAGGACTTTTATCCGTGGATCATCTTATTTCAAAATATAAATCCCGTTCATTGCGCTGATACGGGTTTATACATAACATATTTTAATCTGTTGCCTACGTTATCAACGTAGAAAATATAAACCCAACCATTAAACACAATGACTTTAGTACCTGTATTACTCGCTACGGGGATCTTCTGTTCGGAGGTTCCATTATTAAAAGTAACTGCAATGGGTGCTGACCATTGAGTGCTATCTGCAATCTTAGAAAGATCGACATGACTTTCCTTCAAAAACCCATCTTTTCCTTTGAAATAAAGATATAAGGTATTACCCAGTTGTATCGAACTCACTGGATCTCTTGCAATAGCATCTTCAAAAAGGCCATATAAAATAGTCCAAGCTTTATCGGGACAATCCGTATGTGTTGATACACTCGTAGAACCCGGGCAGTTTTCTGTATAACTACAGTTTGCTTCTCTATTATAAAGTATTACATCTAATTTAGAACTGAGGTAGTTTCGAGCAAATAGATAATAGAAATTTTCATCCTGTTGGGTTGCCTGATTCTTTATGGTTACTTTTGCAAGATGGTTATTATTCTCATAATATCCGTTATCTTTTTGATTAAACACCGCGTTAACCCCTTGTTCACATTTCAGTGTATTATCCGTATTATGAGTAAATTCCCGATAACCTACGGTGCCATAACAATATTTTACTGCGCCACCATAACAAAACTTATCATGAAAAGTCATTAAAATATCATCAGATTCCTTAGATTTACCAGTGAAATGGCCCACAGACAGGTTCAGATCTGCCATGTTATTAACGCCCGAATCTTGTTTTTCGCTAAACCCAAAGTTCAAGCTCAATAAATCAGAAATGCTACTAAAGGTGTTATAAATAATCCCGAAATTTCTTTCTCTGGTTCCAAAAAGATAAATTTTATCATTATATATAATAGGCGTGGGCGAGATACTTTTTGTACTAAATTTTTTATCATCGGAGAAAGCAAAAGCATTTTTTCCGGCGTTCGCATACCACGTTAACAAGCCCGTTGTACCCTGCGTAGTCGCAACACTAAAACCAGATTCCTTCTCCCGACCGACGCGATAAAAAACTGCTAAATTGTCCACAGTGCCATTTTTCAACACAATGGCCTCAGGGGTTCTCACCACGTCTTTATTAACAGAAAGAGGAACCTCAGCGCCTTGGCTATAAGTAATCGTGTTGGTAGCCGTATCCGCGGTAAAAGCAAAAAGCCCCGCCAGTACGCCGCAAAATAGGATGACAAAACTCAGTTTTTTAAGCATGATGAAGCACCTTCATTTATAAGGGAAGTAATATCTATTTTAGTTGTAAATATAAATTTTGGCGAATCCTTAATATAATTTCGGGAAATAATATTCCCCAACTGCAACTGGGATTTTAATTCAAAATGAAATAGGACTTACGCAAAACCATTTGTAGGGACGCAACATGTTGCGTCCAAGTGTCGGTAAAATCACAGATGAGTGACTCTCGCCATTTCTGGGACGCAACATGTTGCGTCCCTACAAATGGTTTGCGTAAGTCCCAAAAAATATCGATTACGTAAAGGTGATTATAGAGTATGATTTTATTTGGTAGTGTCACACTGAGTCTTAATGATGTCCTCTCTCGTCTTAATGATAAAATTCAGCACATCGATTGGGATGAGGCAAAAAAGGACATTGCACGATTTTTACAACCTAGAGAATTATCTACGCTAGAATTATGGAGCAAGAACTTTTTTTATCACGCGTTGAAAAAATTAAAGAAACTTTGACAGAGAAATAATTGGCTATTTTTTTGCAAAATTTAAATTTTTATTTGCATTATTTTCACGGATCCCCGCATTATAAACATTCACATGGTTAATAATTTCCCTCTTCAATGGGACAATACTATCGGAAAATGCTCTATAGCTTTCTTTATCACTAAGAATGATTTGAATCTCTCGATAAGCCTGATCGGCATCAGGATTATCTGCGGCGATTTTTAATCTTTGAATAAAATTGAAAATACCTGTGTTATTTTTATGTCTGTCTGAATAACTCTGAATTGAAAGTCGCAAATAATTTAAAAAATTCTCCTGGTGATTAAACCTATCTACGGGGTCAGATGGTAAATGATATTGTGTAGTTTTTTTCGCTGATTCCCGGCCTATATTTTTATTTGTCGGCAAATTTTTTAAATTGTTTTTATCAAAAATCATGATTTGATTATTTTTAACTTCACCAATGACTCGGCCATAATGATCAAAAACCTTTTGCGATGTTTTTCTTTCAGGGAGTTGCCAGTATATATTTCCATATGAATAAGTTAATTGTTCGCGAGGCTCAATATCGCGTGTGGCTATAAATGCAATCACTGGACAACCTAAATGGTCAGCAATTGATGGTAATAGATTAGCCGTTGGAATATGTTTTTTTTCAGTATCACTTAATCCAACCAGTGTATTGAATAATTCATAATCATCCAATCCTGATTGCATAAAACGCGCTAAACCACCCAATTCACCTGCATAGATCGCATAACCTGATTCAGCGTTTTGCTTTTTGACATATTGGGTGATGGGATTTTCTTTTTTTGCTTTGTCATAATTGTAGATATAGTCTAACTCTATGGCTAATACTTCTTTTCTATCCAGATCTAACAGCCCTTCATAAATGAGAACCACTTGTCCTGCGCGAATGGGATTTGCATCGGCTGCGAGAAAAAGCCCTTTGCCTAATTCCTCACCCATGGGAGCCACCACTAAATCTGTACGGGGCTGTGTCAAACAATGTAAGATGGCAGGAATCAAAGCTCTGGGATAATCTTTGTTAGTCCAAAAATCATCTCTAAGCGCACGGTCAGCATGAATACCGGCTATATATTCAAATTTCTCTGCAATGCAAAACTGCTCTCGTGTGAGTGATTGCACTGTACAACCCGCTTCTATGGGAAGTTTATCTGCGACTCTAATATGCGTAGGTAATCGTGCAAACAACAGTGGCTCAAAATGCCGCTCTGCAATCTGTAGACCTGTTGCGCTGAGTAAACTCACCATCTTTGTAGCATCATTACTTTCGACCGCGGCATGAAGCTGCAATAAGCCCTCAGGATTTTGCTGAGCTAAAGCCATTAACGCCTGCATCAGCGCATTATCATCGCCCTGTTGTTGTTTGCCCGGATTGGGTTGTGCGTTCTTCTTCATGCTAAGGTCCCTAAAAATAGGAACTATGTTAGCACCTTAACGAATGTCTTGCAATCGTCATTTTGTGCTCAAAATCTAAAACCACTCAATATAGTTTAGGAAAATAAAACTCCCCCACGCTGGTTTTTTGATGCTTTTACACCGCAAGCGGATCAATATCTTTTTAAGCCACCCGGATAAGACAGCCACTTTTATAAACTTAAATATATTCCTTAATTCTTTCCGCTAAATATAAGGGAATATGATAAACCGCTTCCTTTTTATTAACATAAAATTGATTCGCTGAAAAAATAACACTGCTTGAAGGGTGGTATTTTTTTATATAATTTTGTAAGCTTTTAGCTCGTGTAATTGAGCCTGATTTAACTTCAATAGGAATAATTTTCCCTTCATTTTCAATTAAAAATTCAATTTCACTTTGATAAGACTGCCAATTAAAAGATTGGTTATAATTCAAAACAAGTTGCTGAGCGATAAAATTTTCTGCAAAATAGCCTTTATAGGTACCGTATTCATAATCAAGTATAGTCTTAGGGGAAAGACCACTCATACAACCTAAAATGCCCGTATCAAACATAAATAATTTAAACATATTTTCTTTTGTGTAAGCCTGTAGGGGGAGCTCTGCAGTTTCAACAATGGGGATTTTAATAATCAGTTCTGCTGCAGATAACCAGTCTATCACGTTCACCAGCTGTCCATAACGATTGACATTAGGAATAATGCCTTTAAAACGAAAGCGTGCACTACTTTTATTTTGACTGGCCGAGAGTTGATTAGACACATTTTGCCAGGTTCTATCGATATGCATGGCATTTATTTTGCCGGAATGTTTAGCGATATCAGCATAATAGCCGGTAATGAGTTCTTCTTGTTTGCTGCGCACCAATTGTGTGGCATGAAATAAATTATCTTGATGTTCTGCAAAAATAGAAACAATTTCTGGTAATCCGCCGGTTATAAAATAATGTTTTAATCGTTGCCACAATTGTTGATGCATTATTTCTGAATTTTTTTCATAGGTGTGTGATTGAATATATTCAATGGCTTGTTCATCACCAACACCTTCTAAAAACTCACAAAAAGACATGGGATATAAATGCATCATATCGACTTTGCCGACAGGATATGACGATGCATTTAAA
>CAZPAA010000114.1:0-6775 GCA_964584425.1 uncultured Gammaproteobacteria bacterium
AGATCTAGTTTATTATCCTTCGCATCACGACAATCATTTTTTAATTGTTGCTGACTAGGTTTAGGATTATTTTTATCATTGTCCTTAACACAATTAACCCGCATTGCATGATCTGTTTTAATATCCTGTGCCTGTATGTTTCCGCTTTTATATTGCGCCGCTAAATTTAACATTTTTTCATCAGAACAATTTGACATAACCGTCATTAGTTTCTCAAAATTTTCGTTAGCCTTTTCTGGGCTATCACGCAAAAGCATCAAGAAAGTTTTTAATTCTGTTTCTTCTTGTTTGTTATTGGGATTCGTAAAATTTTTACCTTTTTGCTCAATATATTTTTTATTGAAATAAGCATACATAGTGGTTAATGGTCGTGATAACATCACCTTTTCACGAATAAATGCGGGGGTTTTTTCAGAAAATATTCGAGAATTGATGACTTCATCTAATGGTATTTGATGGAGTGTTTGGGGATTGCTGTATTGCATATACAATCTACATTGGTTATCAAAATTCAGTCGATATTCTTCGAGGATCGATTGAATGTATTGTTTTGCTTCATTAACATCTGGATCGTTTTTTGGATCTACTAATCGATTTAAAAATTTAAGTACCGATGCATCTCCTACAGGGATAAATACTTTAGAACAATCACCCCCATTAGATCTTGAATTTGAAAATGACAAATTATTATAGGCATATTCAAACGCTTGAGCCGCTTTATAATAGTCATGGCCTAGTGGTTTGACGTTACGAAGCTTATCTGCACCGCCACGAGAATCATTGAGTAACATGAGGGCTTGAAAGGTGTGCATATTGAGATTGCTTAAACCAGGAGCCTCGTCTAATTTTTCTTCTTTATCAACACGCTTTAAAAACAAATAATGCTCTTCTATCGGCATCATGGGTTGGCTGTAAAATGAATTGATGATTTTTATATCGTCGTTATTTTTCCATTTCGGCTGGGCAACCACAGAACATAAACCTAATCCTAAATCTGCATCCACTTCTTTTCCCAGAAGAGAATCAGTAATGGCTTTTATGGTTGAAGTTTTAGGGTCTTGATATTTATAGTGCCTGAAAAATAAAGCACGCTCAGAGTGTTGTTGTTCATAAGATTCACCCTGTTTAAATATCGGGAAATCAACTAATGTGCCATTATCGTCCCACTTTTCTTTCCTTCTATCTTCTAAAAGCTTAGGTAATACAGATTTAAAAGGTTTCTTAAATAGTTGAGACTCAGCAGTTGCTAGTAATATTAGCGTTGCGGCTGCTTCATTATCTGGCATATCTGATAATTGTTTTTTCGCCAAACAGCGGTGAATTATTTTTGAATTTTCTTTGATAAAAGTTCTAAAAATTTTGTCGAGTTCTGGAGTTTTTTCGATGCGCATGTATAACGGCAGTAAGTCGTAACTTTTGTTATCTTTTTCAATGGTGAGTTTGATAGATTCAAGTAATTTTGTTAATTGCTCGGGAGTAATATTTTCATTACTTTTTGTAATCTCATCAAGAATTTGTGCGACCGAGGAACTTAGCGCAGATAGGTTATTTTTGTTTTTATCTAAATCTGTCCAGTTAATCATGGGTGTTTTCCTCTAATTAATAGAGATATGGTACCACAATTAAAGTGAGAATGCAAACTAAGAAGTAAATGTAAGTGCTTGTTATTTAAATTATTTTATCATATTTGTTCGTGAAATATGCCTTTATCCGCCCTACGGGCACCTTCTCCCGGAGGGAGAAGGATTTTACATCGTTATTCTCCGTGGTTAACTATGGAGATCCTTCTCCCTCAGGGATAAGGTGCCCATAGGGAGGATGAGGGGATATTTTTACGGGATGACAGATTTGTTCAAAACTCAACTCGTCTTACTCAACCTTCTCCACATAATCACAATTCTTCTGCGGGCAGACTTTTTCGGTGCCGCGTTTTTGGGTGGTTTTTAGGGTGAGCATAAGGAAATGGCATTTGGGGCACGGCTCGTTGAGGGGTTGGTCCCAGACTGCGTAGGAGCAATCTGGGTAGCGCGAGCAGGAGTAGAAAATTTTACCGCGCTTGGATTTGCGCTTTAGCATCGTGCCTTTTGAGCATTCTGGGCATTGGACTTCAGTATCCTCCGGTTTTTCTAAGGCTTCTATGTGTTTGCATTTAGGATAATTGGTACAGCCAATAAATTTCCCATAACGTCCCATGCGAATTTGGAGATCTGATCCACAATCAGGACATTTGCGCCCTTCGATGACTTGAACCTGAGGCCCCGTGTCTTCGCCCACGTTACGGGTATAATCGCACTCGGGATAACCGCTACAACCAATAAAGCGTCCATGACGACCCAGACGAATGCTCAAAGGTTTGCCACATTTTGGGCAGTTTTCATCCAACTTCTCTTGCGTCACATCGCTGCGTTGTACCGTTTCTTCCGTGGTGGTAATTAATTTTATAAAAGGTTTCCAAAAGTTCTCTAGCACTGGCAACCATTCGGTTTCCCCGCGCGCCACCGCGTCGAGCTGATCTTCAAGATGTGCAGTGAATTCATAATCCACATAATCAGTAAAATATTGGGTCAGGAATTTATTCACCACCCGACCCACATCCGTCGGCTGAAAGCGTTTTTTATCGAGCGTTGCATATTCGCGATTCTGCAATGTTTGAATAATACTGGCGTAAGTCGATGGCCGGCCAATACCAAATTCTTCTAAGGATTTAATCAAGCTTGCTTCGGTAAACGGCGGTGGTGGTTCGGTAAAATGCTGCTTGCCATCGATGGATAATAAGGTGATTGATTCACCCTCGCTCATTTCCGGCAGAATACGTCCTTCTTCCTCATTTTTCTTTTCATCATCGATGCCTTCTTGATACACACTGATAAATCCGGGATCGGCAATCGTAGAACCATTGGCACGAAAAGTATGATCGCCACACACTAAATCAATCGATACCGCATTAATTGTGGCGTGAATCATTTGACACGCGACGGTACGCTGCCAAATCAAACGATACAGTTTAAACTGCTCGTCTGTTAAAAAAGATTTGATATCATCAGGCACACGATGCACCGACGTTGGGCGTACCGCTTCATGCGCTTCTTGCGCATTTTTAGATTTAGTTTTATACACTTTGATTTCATCGGGAACATTGTGCGCACCATATTTTTCATGGATAAATGCGCGAATTTCCTCCAACGCTTCTTGCGCTAAATGCACCGAATCGGTACGCATATAACTGATTAAACCGGTGACGCCTTCGCCGACATCAATCCCTTCATATAATTGCTGCGCAATTCGCATGGTGCGTTGCGCGCCAAAACCTAACTTGTGTGCCGCTTCTTGTTGCAACGTTGAAGTAATAAACGGCGGCGCAGGATGACGTTTGCGTTGTTTTTTCTCGACGGATTTAACCGTTAACGCACCCCCGGCTTGTTTTAATAAGGTGTCTTTCGCGCTAAACGCGTCTTTTTCATTATTAATCGTGAATTGCTTGAGTTTTTCGCCCTGAAATTCAATTAATTTAGCGGGAAAATGGTGCGCCTCTTTTTCACATTGCGCTTCAATTGTCCAATATTCTTCGGGAATAAATTTATCAATTTCATCTTGCCGCTCGACAATTAAGCGTAATGCCGGACTTTGCACGCGACCTGCAGATAATCCCCGGCGAATTTTTTTCCATAAAAGTGGGGAGAGTTTAAATCCAACTAAAAAATCTAATGCGCGGCGTGCTTGCTGCGCATGAATCAAATCAATTGATAAAGCGCGGGGTTCTTCCATCGCATGCAAAATCGCTTTTTTGGTAATTTCGTGGAAGACCACGCGATACACTGGTTTTTCTTGCAAAGCATTGCGCTCTTTCGCCAATTCTTGTAGATGCCAAGAAATGGCCTCGCCTTCGCGATCAGGGTCGGTTGCGAGATAAAGTGCGTCGGCATACTTGAGTGCTTTGATAAAGGCCTCAATGTGTTTATTGTTCTTCTCTACCGTTTGGTATTTCATTGCAAAATCATGTTCGGGATCGACCGCGCCTTCTTTTTGAACCAAATCGCGGACGTGACCGTAGGAGGCAATGACTTCATAATCCTTGCCTAAATATTTTTTTAGAGTACGGGCTTTAGCCGGTGATTCCACTACAACTAAATTTTTTGTCATTTTCTTTAGTGCGCTTCCAGTTTAGCGTTGGTTTCTTCCTGCAATAATAAATAGTCCAATAATCTTGTAATCGTAGCATCATCTAAATGATCGGATAATGCAATGATGCTAAGCCATTTGAGCTGCTCAAGGTCCATTTGTGCAATATCAAGCTGCAACATTTGATCAATAATGAGCTCCCTTGTGGTGACCGTCAATACGCCAGCTTGTTCAAGCTTCATAATTAAGCTTCTGCATGGGGTGGATAAAATCGCCAATTCTTGGGGCGTGTAAATCCGCGTGGCTAAGGCGCTCGGCTCATTCACAATTTCTACCTCGAGCTCTTCTTGAGAATCATGGAACCAGGCAAAAGCATCTTCTATCATTTCTTGATCAAATCCTAATCTTTCAAGTTTGGCTAAGGTGGTGGCATCAAATGGCAGCCCCTCGCCTTGCTCGTAATCACCAAATAAATCAATTAACATTTCAAGCACATTGGGTTTCATAGGTTTGCTCCAAATGAATATAGCCGCTTGCGGTCGCTTGGACTCGCCCTTGTAATTCTAATTGCGTCAATATTATGGTTAATTCTGGCACACTGAAATTGGATTGTTCTACTAAATAATCAAACGGCATTGGGGTATGATGGATTAAATTCAGTATTTGCTGTTCTTTTTTAGTTAATTTTGATGCAGATTGATCTGGTGTTTGCGATATCGCTCTAAGGGTAAAGCCAGAAAATTCTTCAATGATATCATTCACATTTTCCACCAGTTTTGCTCCCTGACGAATCAATGCATGCGCGCCGCGCGACAACGGATTTTGAATCGCACCTGGAACGGCAAATACTTCCCTGTTCTGTTCAATAGCATAGCGTGCGGTGATTAAGGATCCACTTTTGAGCGCGGCCTCTACCACTAACACACCTAAACTTAAGCCACTGATAATCCGATTGCGTCTCGGGAAATTTTCTGCAAAGGCCTGTGTCATGACTGGGAACTCACTGACCAATAAGCCTTGTTCACTGATTTGCTGAGCAAGTTTTGCATGGCGCTTAGGGTAAATTTGGTTTAAGCCCGTGCCTAATACGGCGATCGTAGCCCCCTGATTATTGAGCGCGGCCTGATGTGCACTTGCGTCTATGCCTAACGCCAGGCCGCTGGTAATGGTGAAGCCCGATAAAGATAACTCACTTGCAAGCACGCGGGTGTTCATTAAACCACCGGCCGTAGGATTGCGGCTACCGACGATGGCGATTTGCCGGGATCGCAGCAACTCCAAGTGGCCAGATGCGTACAATACGGATGGTTTTGCTGCGATTTCCTGTAATTGACTGGGATATTCTTCATCAAATAGGGTAATAATACGATGATGAGGTGCTCTATCTTGCCACGCTAAATCTTGCAAAGCCAGGGCATAATCCGGTTTTAAAATCGCTGCAGCCATGGTTTCATTAAAACCCATCGCTTTTAAGCTTTCCATACTCGCACCAAAAATAGCCTCCATAGACTCAAATTGGCTCAATAAATGCCAAAGCCGCTTACTCCCCATTTGAGGAATATGGCAAAGCGCGAGATAATGGTTTAAATCAGTTTGGGTATGGAATTGAAACATTCGCGTATGCTACCTAAGCTTTGGGGCGTTTGTCATTATTTTTTTGACGGCCGTCATCCCCGCGTAGGCGGGGACCCATATTCCAGAGGCCATCGATAAGACTCCGTGATATGGATCCCCGCCTACGCGGGGATGACGGATTTTGCGGGGGTTGACGCCTTCGCATGAAAGATTACATAAGGAATTGATAAAACATGCTAAAAATCATTTTCGCTGGCACACCCCTTGTTGCCAAGGATATATTAGAGAGTCTGATTAACCATCAAGTTCAAGTCAGCGCAGTCTTTACTCAGCCCGATAGACCCGCTGGGCGTGGGCGCCATCTCACGGCGAGCCCTGTCAAAACTTTGGCATCCCAACATCAGATGAGTATATTCCAGCCTGAAACTTTAAAATCTCAAGAGCAAATTGATCTGTGGCGGCAACTTGCTCCTGACATCGCCATCGTCGTTGCCTATGGCTTATTATTGCCGCCCGAAATTTTGGCAATCCCCCGCTATGGGTGCATTAATATCCATTTCTCACTCCTCCCCCGCTGGCGAGGCGCCTCTCCGGTACAACAAGCCATTTTAGCCGGTGATCAAACCACAGGGATTTCCATTATCAAAATGGAACGCGGCCTTGATACCGGTCCGATTTTAAGCACAGCTACATGCGAGATTAAATCCGATGATACCAGCGAAGATTTATTTAATCGCCTGATCCCCATCGCACAGCAATTACTTTTGAACACGCTAAAAGATATTGAACAAAAACACATAGAACCCAAACCGCAAGACCACGCAAAAAAAACCTATGCACACTTAATCGAAAAACACCAAGCCCGAATTGATTGGCAGCAAGATGTTCATACGATTGATCGAATAATCCGCGCGTTTTACCCATGGCCGATTGCATATACCGAATTGGGTCATAATCAAACGTTGCGGATTTTCAAAGCGGTTATTATTGATGATAAAACTCAGCAAACCCCGGGGCTTATATTAGCCAATACACGTGACGGCCTCGATGTCGCGACGGAGACCGGCGTCGACCAGGTGTT
>CAZPAA010000115.1:0-6751 GCA_964584425.1 uncultured Gammaproteobacteria bacterium
CATCCACTTCCTTGTCTCTGTAGTAATACTTCTCCCCTTTGCAAACTTATTCACATGCAAAAATATCCGATTTTATTTATGGCGATAACACGATGCATCGCTATGATACCAGACGGGTATTTCAGAGCTGGTCGACAGATGGGATTTTATTGGCACGGACGGAAGGTGCGCCTACCTTTCCGCTTGCAAAAGACGAACGAGGATTTTCCGACTCACAAATTGGAAAATATAACTGGCGGGTTTACACGCTAATTGATGATGCACATCAAATCCGTTATCAAGTGGCGCAGCGGCAAGATGTGCGCTCGCATTTGATTCGTAGTATTGCACTTGCGAATATTTTACCTGAATTGATGATTTATCCGATTACGATTATTATTATTTTTCTCACGATCCGCGCCGCCCTGCGGCCTCTCGATAGAAGCATTCAAGAAGTCAAATCGCGTGCACTCGAGCATTTAAAACCGATTGATGCCCAGCAAGTACCGGTTGAAATTAAACCATTGATTGAAGAATTTAATTTATTATTAGGCCGCTTGGATGAAACTTATTTGCGTGAAAAACGTTTTACTGCGGATGCCGCGCATGAATTGCGCACCCCACTTGCCGCACTAAAAACGCAAGCCGAAGTTGCGGCGGATGCTGAAGATCTACAAACTTATAAAAATGCATTAGAGAAAATTACCAAAGGCGTTGATCGCTGCGCGCGGGTGGTGTCACAATTATTGACTTTAAGTAATCTTCGCCCGAATGAACCGCTCTTAGATGTGCAAACCATCGATTTATCTAAATTAGCAATGGATATTATTGCAGAAATTGCGCTTGATGCCGTGCATAAACATATTGAGATTTCATTTACTGAAAGTAAAACCCCTGCAGTGATTGAAGGTAATGCAACGTTATTACAAGTGCTGATGCGCAATTTAATTGATAACGCGATTCGCTATACGCCAGAGGGTGGAAAAGTAATGGTGAGTACACAAGTTGAAGGTAAACAAACGATTTTCTGCGTAGAAGATACTGGACCTGGTGTGCCGGAAGAATTATATGATCGGATTTTTGATAGATTTTATCGACAACTCGGCAATACCGCATCGGGTTCAGGATTAGGATTGTCGATTGTGCAGCAGATTGTTGAGTTGCATCATGCTTCGATTAAAGTGTCGAAGCCAGAGCATCATTCTGGTTTAAGTGTTAAGGTGTTTTTTAAATAAGAAAAGATTATTTGTTAGTGAAGTTAGAAGGTCTCTCTGGAGTAGAGCTTCCGGAGTCGCCTGGGGAGCTGTTTTGTCCCTCAGTTTTATCCCCGTCTTCAATTGGAACAACTTTATGTTGATTCTGATACTTATCATACATAGCCTTCCCAAGAATAGAGCTCACTATCGCACTCGGCACACTCGCGCGCATTAACACTTTGGCTGCATCTTTGCCCATATCGGAGTCAAATAACGCTTCTTTCATACCAGTAAAACCAGGGAGCGCCAAACTTAACATAATGACTAGCGACGCACCCATCGCAAATAAAGCTAAACCTAAGTAATTCGTTTTACCTTCATCTGCAGTATTTAATCTCCAGCTTTTGCCTTCGTCAGCATTACGTTTACACTCTAGCAGTGCAGTAGCCGTAACCACGAGTGCGGCAACCACCACCATTACTGATGCAACAGCAACCCAAAAATAAGGATTACTGACACTCATAGTGCCAACAGTCACATGGAGCAATCCGGAAAAGGCCTGAGCCACTACCTGATGCGCCAACACCCAGCCGATTTTGGCAGCAGTGACCTGAATTGCTAAATTACGAGATTCATGAAAGATTTGTTTCAATACTTCTGGAGGAGGCTCTTTACCACCATTCTTTTCTTTATAATCAGCGACCTGAAGCTTATAGTTGGCAACACCGACCGCCAAACCTAAAAAGATAGAAGAAATAATATTAAGCTCACCACCAATTTCAGGAAGTAATTTAATTGGGTGAGAAATAATTGCCCACAAGCCCCCGAGTAATCCCACTGCGGCAGCTTTTCTTAATAAATTTTCGGCGCGAGCATCGAGTTGGTTTTTATAAGCTTGATCGTATACAAGAATATCTTTGGTTTTATCACCATGACCGCCAGTGATTACATCACTGGCCATGGTTTGCAAAGCTGATCTTCTGATCTGGAATTTATAATTTTTAGCTTCATCTAGCTTTGTGTTGGGGTCATCGGGTTTTGAGGATATTGTAATTTCCTCGGCCTTGCTGTCTATATCCATAGCCCTCTTCTTCACCTTCCCGATGGCACGCTTATATTCGGTCACGTCCATAGGTTCAGAGGCTGAGGAAAGATATACTGCGCCATTAATATAATAAACTGTGATGAGTTCATCGCGCCTATTCTGAGCTTCATTATTTTTACGATGGGCTTCATGCAGGCTTGACAACATAGCGGAATTCTCTACGCCGACTTTAGGCGCTAATTTAATCCCCATGCCCAGTATTAGTTTCATCACGCCCTCTTGCTTATGCTCTAAACCCTCGATAGGACCTTGGTCAACTATCTTTCTTATACATATAAGAGTATATCAATCAATTGTTAAGTTAGTATTAAGAATTGTTAGATTATTGTTATTTATGGAAATTTAATAAGACCTTAATTAATCTATCTTTTTTAAACTTTAAAGGTCTGTAAACATGTTTCAGATCATTTTTGATTATATTTTTGTACAATTTTGATTTTAATTATGTATTAGTTAGTCGTTAATATTGACTTAATATCAGTGTGGTAAAAGTAATTATGTTGAACGACTTAGTTTTAAAGGACACTTTAGCAAAGGCTACCCATTATGGTTAAACGCTATCATCTTGAGATTGAACTTAATGAATTAGAATCACGGCTTGATCCTGCGCAAAAACCAAGTGCTGGCTCATTAGATGAAATTGGTGAGAATATTCGGCTTCTTCAGGGAGATTCATTAGAAAACCTGAGGAAAAAGTGGAAATCGCCTGAAGCTAGCCCTCCAAGTTCAAGCAGTTCAAGCAGTTCAAGCAGTTCAAGCAGTTCAAGCAGTTCAAGCAGTTCAAGCGTCGAATCAGAAGAACAAAAAGCAATTAAAAATCTTCAAGATCAGATAAACCGTATTGTGGCAGATCTTAATGCACAAATAGCTGCAACAGGCGATAAAAAGTATCGTAATGAAACCTCTGATGAATTGGAAATCCAAAGTGCCAGATTAGAAAAACTAAAAAAAATCCATGATAAACTTAAAAAGATTCAGGACTTATTAAAAGACGCGCAGATACAAGAAAAACTCCGGATCCTTTATCAACTCCAAGTCACAGGCACCACCAAAGAAGCACTCAACAATTTCGCACAAAATGCAATGCTGCTTGTTTATATACTCGGCTCAATAGGCAGTATATTTTATTACCTCACAGAAGTTCATGGCGTCACTCGTCCTGATTGGGCAGGCGATGAACCTGATTCACTCTCAAATACAGCGGATATTGACCTTGGCATCCATATCGATGACTTCGAAATTGAAGGCATCCATTTTGATGGATTTGATCTTGATATATTGGATGTCGTGATCAAAGCGTCTCTACCCACTTTATTATTCGGCGCCTGGAATTTGATTGATGCGGCTGCGGTCATACTCGATGGTAATGTGGATCGTAAAAACAAAGATTATGCGTGGGCAAGTATCAATTATATTAATGGTGCCCAGTTACTGGCGGCGACCGGCTATGGATTTGCCTTAGAAATTGCCAGAGACACCAACAATGAATGGGCAACAGAACATTTGCTGATTGAAGGGCTTGCGAATGGTCTTGGCGTCGCCGCAGCTGCTTTTGCATTGTGTATGTTTTTATGTTCTTTTAATGCATTTTTAAAAGAAGTAGAGGCGGATCGTCTTATTAAAGCATTGAACGGATTTTCTGGAGATAAAAATACAGCAACATTAAAAGAGCATGATCTCAACAAAGCCATCATTAAACGGATCGATGCCATCAGAAGATCCCGCGGGCTTAATACAAAAACCGCCACTCAAGATCTCACGATTAATCAAAGCATATTATTTCTTAAAGCCGAAGCGGTTTATCAAAATCAATCAAAAAGAACTTGGTTTAACTGTGGTGTGACAATGACTATTGTTTTTCTTTCATCACTCACGGCCTTGAGCGGTGGAACAGCGGCGCCATTAATTGCAGCCGTGGCCATCATGGGTCTTTTATACAATTGTTATCAAAGATATAAGCTTAGGAAAGCAGGGAAATTGGCAAGTAAATTAGAAGATAGCATACTCAATGGGGTCAAAGAATCCGAATCCATCAACAGTAGTTATCGAAACAAAAATACTGGAAAACTCAGCCCGTTATATACAAAGGCTAGCAAAGGTGTAAATAACACTAAAGAATTTTTTAATTTTTCTCCCCCTACTTTGAGTGCCAAAACCTAGCACCTTCATTTATCACAAAAATATTTTGTGTCGCGCCTTCAGCGCTTTATTTTCATCTTATCCATAACCCAGGGTTAAGGCGCGTCTTCGTGCCGCAACCCTGGGTGGGATATTAAAATCCATTTAAGCGCTGAAAGCGCGCAACAATCATTTTTTTGCGCTTTCAGCGCTTTATTTACATCTTGCGTCATCACATAAAATCATTTATGATTTGTTTTTTCCTCAATTTTACTCATTAAAGTTATTGACAAGATTGTAGTGTATTTTTATAATTACAAATGGATTGGCAAAATGGAATTTGTCTGGGACCTATACAAACAGAGTCTGAATATACAAAAGCATGGCATTAATTTTGAAAAGGCAGCACTTATTTTCCATGACCCATTGATTATTAGCGTCCTAGATCACCGTTATTTCACTGAAGAGTGCTGGTATTCTATTGGATTAGTCAATGAAACAATCATTTATGTCGCACACACTATAGAAGAAAATGAATATGAAAAAGAAATCATCCGCATCATCAGCGCGCGAACTGCTACACCGCGTGAACAACAATTCTATTTCTCTCACCGATGAAATGAAAAAAGAATTACAAGATATCAAGCATCGCCCTGTTGATCTCACAGATCCTGATGCGCCTGAAATCAATACATTTCAGCATTTTCATGTAGGTAAATTCTATCGTCCCATCAAGCAACAGATCACCTTGCGCGTGGATGCGGATGTGCTGGCATGGTTTAAAGAAAAACCGGGTAAATATCAGACATTGATTAATCAAGCTTTGCGGGAGTATATGGAGCAGTCTTTGTGATAGACACCTCTACTTGCGCAGGGGTGCATTTTAGGCAGACACACAATTATCCAAGAACGGTTCTTTTAGCAGCTTTAGCTCCGTCTACTATCAATTCCGCAGGTGCAGTTACAAAAGCGCGGGTCATACCACCAGGGCCAGGGGTATAACCTTGGGTTAGCAGGATCTTACCCCCTAATGTGACTCCAGGCATTTGATTTTCCTTGCCCCATTTTTCTTCTTCCAATTTATTTTGTTTAAAGATCCGGTTAATAACTAAATAAGTGGTCCCTGATTCTAAAAACATTTGTGCGAAGCGCATGAATAGTCCTTGGAAGCCCAGCCCCTTTAAGAAGGTATCAAATGGAATAATACTGACAAGGTACCAAGTTGATCCAGCCGCGAAGCCGATTAAGAATAGCTTACCCATTTCATACCAGTTAATCTTTTTAAGTGCTTCCCAAAGATTGAAATCACTACCTTTAGATGCTTTATATTGATTTTTAATTTCTATCATCACTGCGGAGAAGGTTAAGAATATTGCCATACCTAAACCTACACTGATGGCCGCAACAGCATGTTCAGCACCGGCTCCAAAAGTTAGATCTGCAGCTGCGATGATTGCTTTTAAGACAGCTTCCAGTAGAGGCGCTAATACTTCATAGCCCACTGTCCATCCGCCTATAGCAAAGGCCATTTTTAGGGTTAAATCGAGTGAGTCTTGAAAGTATTGATTTCTTGTTTTTTTAGGAACTTTTTCACCCGGGTGCAGCGCTTCATACCGCTTGATCTGGGAGTGATAGTTCACATAGCCAATTAAAACGGCGGCTAATGGCGGGCAAAGATAAGCCATCAATTGTTTTGATAATTCATTTGCAGCGGCACTTTTCAAAAAGATCTCAACTGCAGACCAAACCGCGAAACCGACGCCCGCACTGTTCGCCATGACGCGCCAGTCGCTGATGGTGTCTTTTGGTGAATCGTTGGTTGGTTTTTTTGAATCGTCAGAAAATCCTAAAGGGGAACTTGAGCTTGAGCTTGAGCTTGAACTTCCAGCGCCTAAACCGCCACCTTGACTTGCTGTTTTCAAAAGCTGCAAATGATTCGTGGTAAAGAATTGCCCCTCTTGCATTGGGACTTCTGTCATGTCTTGCCGCTTCGCATACTGAAGGATTTGTTGCGTTTTCAATAAGGTCGTTAGTGAATTGATACCCAGCAATGTATTCAGTTGGTTTAATGTCACCCTATAATAATAAAGAGTGTCTTCGTCTAAAGCACTCTCATCATTATCGTTTGTGTTATCTGTCGGTGCCGTATCAAAAACAGGTGCGCTTGTCGCAAGATGAAGAAACCAGCGACCTCTATAACGATACACATAGTGATTTTTTTCTTCACCTTGAGGAGCATCTTCTGCGGACAATTGTTTTAAATGTGCTCGAACAGCATTAGTTTCAATCCCTGCGCGCGCCTGCACATTTAAATGCTGTTTCTCTAAACTCTCTATTCCCATAAAACCTCCTG
>CAZPAA010000116.1:0-6610 GCA_964584425.1 uncultured Gammaproteobacteria bacterium
CACGCCCTTGGTCCTTATTTTTATTTGCTGGACGCTGATGGATATTGCCATGCGCGTGCAAGGATTTTTGATGCGGGAGGTCATGCCGCGCTTTCGTGCCCATATTCGTGAAACTGTATATGGATTTGTGCAGCAACATTCGCATCGTTATTTTAGCGAGCGTTTTGCGGGTAAAATTGCAAATAAGCTTTCGGATTTACCCAATAGCAGCGAGCGGATTGTTGAAATCGTTTGCACAAACTGCATTCCTATTTTATTTACATTTATGTTAGCCGTATTTTTACTTTGGAATGCAGGGCCGACATTTGCGCTCATCATGCTGATTTGGTTTTGCTTACATATGGGCGCTTTATTTGCCTTCGCGCCTTTTTGTAATCGCTTATTCGCCGATCATGCCGATGCGGTCAGTACCCTCAATGGTAAAATCGTCGACTGCTTTACCAATATTATGAATGTTCGCTTATTTGCACGCATTAAATATGAAAAAGATTATTTCAAGCAATTTCAAAACGATGAAATTAAAAAAGCGCGTAAATCTTTGTTGTATTTAGAAATCATGCGCATGTTTCAAGGCGCTTCAGGTTTATTTTTGATTTTTACGACATTAATCACCTTGATTAAAAGCTGGCAACAAGGCACCGTCACTTTGGGCGATTTTAGCTTAATCGCGATTTTATCATTTAATATTTTAGGAATGATTTGGTGGCTGAGTTTTCAGATCATGCAATTATTTAAAGAAGTAGGGACCTTAAAAGCCGCATTGTCATTGGTGATTAAGCCGTTAGATATTGTCGATTTACCCGATGCCAAACCATTAAAAGTCACGCGTGGTGAAATTGAATTTAAAAATGTAAGTTTTTATTATCAACAAACCCAGCGCTTATTTGAAAATAAATCCATCAAGATCCATGCGGGTGAAAAAATCGGCCTAGTCGGATTTTCTGGTGCAGGCAAATCCACATTCGTGAATTTAATTTTACGTTTTTATGATGTATATGCGGGTGAAATTTTAATTGATGGCCAAGACATTAAAAAAGCAACGCTGGATTCCGTCTATGAAAATATCGGGATGATCCCACAAGACACCAGCTTATTTCACCGCTCACTCACGGAAAATATTCGCTACGGTCGCACAGACGCCACCGATGAAGAAGTGATCCATGCTGCAAAACTAGCGCACTGCGACGAATTTATCTCGCGCCTCCCAGAAACTTATAACGCCCTAGTCGGTGAGCGCGGGGTTAAACTCTCAACTGGACAACGCCAACGCATCGCCATCGCCCGCGCCATTCTAAAAAACGCCCCGATATTAATTTTGGATGAAGCGACCGCAAGTCTTGATTCTGTCACCGAAAAATTAATTCAAGAAAGCCTAGAAAATCTTATGCAAAATAAAACTACAATTGTGATCGCACATCGTTTATCAACTCTCTCACATATGGACAGAATTCTAGTGTTCGAAAATGGCCAGATTGTAGAAGAAGGCACCCAGACTCGATTACTCGAAAAAAACGGCCATTTCGCAAAACTCTGGCAGATGCAAGCGGGTGGGTTTTTGCCTTCATAAAAAATTTTATTGTAGTGCGAGCATGGTCACGACTGGATATTCTTTGACCAGGGTTAACAGTTCATGAGTGATGGTTCTTTGAATAGGCATTTTCTTTACATTTTTGAAGTTCAACTTCAAAAATACAAATAAGCTTCGAAGAAGCCATAGGTCATAAGCATAATTGATTGATTATTAAGCATTTTTTACTATTGAATCTAGGGCCGAATTAAGATATATTAGTTTATCAACTAATATATGTGGAGCTTATGCCTAATTTTCTTGAAATCTCATCATTAGCTACATATGGCAATCCTATCGCTTTAGGTGATGGGACGGAAAGTACTTATATAATCACGTCCACTGATAACACCAAACCACCCTTGATGATTAAATTTGGTTCAAGCGCAGAAGCGCTGCGTGTGGAGATGCTTTGTAATGCTACGTATGGGGAACTCGGTGTCCGTGTGCCAAAAAGTACGTTATTTCAGCAGATCCCAGGCCCATTAGCCGCACAATTAAATCTTCCAGAAAACACACCGGTGCAAGTGAGTGAATTTATTGAAAAAGACTTGCACCAAGATAAAGCAGCGATCAAAGCCTATGCACAAAAACATTTTGCAGCCCTGGCATTAATGGGCAATACCGATTGCAGTAAATACGATAATTTTATTCAAAGTAACGGTGAAGTTTATTTAATTGATGCGGGGAGTAATTTCCTGTATCGATCTTTAGGTGAAGAGTGCACGCCTGAAACAGAAGTCACAGAATTTGAGACATTGCGCGCTTTCAACAAAAATAAATCGGAATGGTTTGGAGATTTAAGCAACCAAGAACTTAAGGCACAAGCGGCGCAATTATTAGAAAAGGAATATGCACTCGAGCAACCGATTTGGGATTTGTCTTCGCAATTAGGTTTATCAGCGACAACCCGCATACAATTTTTACAATTATTATCGGATCGTTTTGATCATGTGGCACAGACTTATGGCCAGGACGTTCAACGTTATCCAAACCTAGATAGAAAAGCACGCCCGAAAAAAACCGCAGCAGGCGTATTGACTTATACCCTTATTGACAAGGAGCCACATATTCTGATTGGAAAGCGCAGTGGTTCAGGTTTATGGGATTGTTTTGGTGGCTCGAGTGATGACACAGACAATACGCTGCACATCAGTGCCTCACGCGAAGTATTTGAAGAATCCAGTCAAAAAATTCGACATGTGCCAGCGGCATTATTTAATGCGCCCTCTCATGATTTTATCACCGAAAAAAATGGTGAACCATTTACCTATCGATTATATATACGTAAACATGAACATGTTAAGACACATGAGTTTAGCGATTCAGAGCATAGCGCATATCAATGGGTAAAATTAGCAGATTTTCAAAGAGCACTTAATAATGCGCAGATTGACGAAGATGGAAGAATTGGAATCGTGATGAATCGTCGGGAAAAGAATATATACCACGGTTATGAAACAACCGCGAGTGACCACCTGTATATTTATCCAGAATTTTATCATTTATTGCAACAAGACGCAGTTAAAGCGCAGATAGATCATATTCTCAGAAAAAAGAAACCCAAAAACACCCACACGCAAAGTGTATTTAAACAAAAGTCCGGGCAGGAAAAACCTTTACGCCATTTCCACTCACCCCAAGTTATACAAGCGCAATATACCCAAACGGTGGTGAACCATCTTAAAACTATGGCGCAATTCAAACAATCAGAAAAATTTGTTCGAGCAGAAGAGAATTTACCTACAAAAAACGTAGTAGAATCTCAAAGTGAATTACATATGCGCGGAATTTTAGGTGAGAATTATGTGGAAGTTGGAGACAACGCACTTTCGCAAAACGTAGCGCAGATGATTGGGCGCACAGAAGACCTTCCAAGGAAGTACGATAAACAGCTTGAAAAAATTTGCACAAAGCTGATTGCACTTGAAAAACAAGGTGGGAATGCACGACGTTATGCTTATCACGCTTGTCCAACAAAAGTGGCTTTTGCGTATGACATTTATTCTGCGATGTACAAAATATTACAAGCCGATCCTGTCAAGCGCTCATTTAGGGCAAATAATATTTTTGCCAAACCTTTTTTGGATATCAGTCAGTTTATAGCCGCTTATATGAGCGACTCTGGCGTGCATAATAACAGCGAAAATTACAATGAGGTCGCTATCAGTGCCAATGGTGCATTATTCGGTAGCCATAATAATCCTACCAGTTGCAGCCTACATTATTTTTTAACTAATTATTCAGCGCGCCCGGTAGATCTAAGAAATCTTTTAAAGTCAGTTTTTTCTTTTGAGTTACCCGATATTTATATTGAAGATTTGTTACATTTATTTGAGCAATGTTATCCTAATGCAGATATTGGTGTACTGTATCAACTCAGTATGAATGCTACGGATTTTGATGAAAACGTTTATATGGCAAAACGGGGCGGTGATTTAAATGCTTATGATGAAATGTTAGAAAATGTAAAAAAGAATCTGCATAGCGAAGATAAAGACATCGTTGCGCGAGCAAAAGAAGATTTCAATGCTTATTGTGAAATGTTAGAAAATTTAAAAAAGGATCTGCATAGCAAAGATAAATACATCGTTGCGCGAGCAAAAAAAGATTTAAAGTCAATGGTGGGTCCAGGTGCAGTGTTCGAAAAATTACAAAACGATCTGAATAGCAATGATAACAAAAAAATTACGCTCGCAACAGAATATTTAACTTCCATGCAAATGCGTGTTATGGTAGCCCCACATCTTAATTATGGTGTCAATAAAGTGACCTCTTTTGATCTTGATGATAAAAAAGCGGTCGTAAAAGTGGATGAACAAACGGTCGTAGAAGTGGATGAAAAAACTCCAATTATTCCATTGCTTCTGACTGAAATGTTGTCTCATTTAACTGCAGACACGTTGCATGAAAGTGTCCCAGCCATGAGTCTACTCACAAAACATGCCGCGGAAAATAAAATGTCAGCCATCCCGCCGCATTCCATTCATTCGATAAAAACCGCCCTCGAGCGAGATGAGATTCAAACAGTCATCAATGCCATTCTACAATTCCCTAATCTTGCAGAATATGCGTTTGTATTAAGTATTGAATTAAAAAAATTTGATTTTGCCAAACAAGTAATTGACGCAAACCCTGCGCTTAAATCATCAAGAATAAAACCATTAGCCGCCTATAGCGTAAGGTACCTAGACAGAATCTCAATGGCCGAGAATACAGAGCTTTTGTTTGTTGTGCAAATTCTGGCTAGAAGATGGGATTTTGCAGAGAGGATGAAGCAATATTTTGGTGAAGATTGGCACACTACATTGCCGACGCAGGTGATTGATAATGAGGAAATCTTAGGGCGCCTATTCGAAATACTAGATTCAAAACTTAGATTATCATTTGCAGAATCAATAAAGCCCAAAATTGTGGAATTGTTAAAGGGTGCAAAAGATCCGCATGCGCTACTGCAAGAGATATTAAAATGGATCCCAAAAGAGCAGCATTATGCTTTTTTAACCAATATCATTGAATATATAAAAGATTATTATCATCTCAATCGCACGAGCGACAAAGATATATTTGACATAATCGCTCTGATCCCGGACGTGAAACCATTAACCTTTATTAACCAAATAGATACGCTGGATAACATACTAAAAAAATCAAGATATCCCGGTGATAAATTAATTAAAATTCTAGAAACCATTCCAGAAAATGAAAGGTATGATTTTTTATTAAACAACAAAAGTTTTTTAATCGAATATTATTTTATTAAAAGGTATGATCCTTATGGATTGTTACATATTTTAGAATTAATCCCAGAGGCGAATAGACTTTTATTATTTAATCAGGTCGCAAATCCCGATAATAAACAATATGGTAGTTTTGTCACCCATATCTCTGTTTATAGTATATTAGCATTACTTTCCGTTGCAGATAGGACAATCCTATTTAATGCCATAAAAGATTCTGAATATTTTATTCAGCATTTATATGAAAATTCTTTATTGGAAGAAACGCTAAAATATTTATCACCAGAAGATAGTGTTGCGCTTTTAGAGCGTCATATAGATGAAGTGATTCGTCATTTATCATACCCGCGATACGAGGATATTGACATGGTGTTCGATCGTTTTAAAGCGAATTTAAGCGAACTATCTACCGATATAAAAATGGCAAAAATTAAAGCAATAGAAGAAATTTTAAAACGTAAGCCTTCTTTTATCATTGAAATGACCGCCGCCCTAACACCTGAAGAGCATGATGCGTATGTTGCAGCTTTAAAAGAAATAGGAATGACATTGCCAGAGTCTAAAGTAATATTTGATGCCATGTGTGCAGAGGGTCGCAAAGGTATCTGGGGATGGCAAAGAAACAATCTAAAATTCATGCCGATGCTGAATTTTTTTGCTAGAGAATTAAGCGATTACTTCAATAAAAATTCTGAAGCGGTGCTTTCTTTATTAGATAATTGTCGAGGCACAACGCAGTATGAGCAAGCATTGTATTTCTTTAAAGAAGAGATAAAAACTTTTTTCAAAGGGAAGCCTGCAGCATTCCTAACTTATTATAAAAAATTAGATTTCTCTGAGCAGGTGGAACTTATCAATGCTATTGGCCCTGATGTAACAACTATTTATAATAATTGCCTTCCGGATAAAAAAAATGAATTGACGCAAACAAAGCATCTGGCGCGATCAATCAAATACCATCAAAGTCCTCCTACTTATCAGCGCGAAGGCAAAGCGGTGATCCCATGGATTAGAGATGTATTTACTCAAATCACAGGATTAAATAAATATAAAAATCTACATTTTTTCACTACTGGCGATACAATTGCAGCCGAAATTATAACTGAATGCAATAAACCGGAGACAACGCCCGCTGCAATGTTAAGTTTCCTTAAAGAAAAATTGGCAACCATCGATGCACAAGATAAATCTTCTTCCAGTTATGCATTGCACACCACCCCCAAATCAGATGGCGGAACCGCCATGCGGATTTTATTTTGTATTGAAGCACTTTCAAAAGAATTAAATGTAGTGCAGCGTCCCA
>CAZPAA010000117.1:0-6597 GCA_964584425.1 uncultured Gammaproteobacteria bacterium
TTTTATTATAACGGCTTTGGGTACATGCTGGGGGATTGGTTTGCTGATTCAAATATTGATGTCGGATTTGATGTGAATCAAAATCAATGGATATTTGATTTTATACGTCATCCTAGTCAGGAGCGTGATTTCCAAGCGTTTCAACAAAATGGAACCTTGATGATTTATGGGATGACATTTTTAATTCGAGAAGCGGACAAACACCTCAACGGTTTGGATAGGCTGACGCAGGTGATTTTTTCATTTTATCCGTTGATTCAATCTAGGCCTACACATTTTTCTGAACAAACCCAGAAAGATTTGGTTTTATTGTTTACCCAGCATCAAAATCTGGTGCAACAAGTCAAACAACGTTTACTTGTTTTTAATACATTTAAATGGGAAGGGCCGGTGGATGATTATTTTAATACACTCAAAAAAATGGCTGGCATTCCTGATGAAGCGGCTGTTTTGCAAAAAATCGTGCATGATGAGCGCGAAAAACATCAAAAAGCGTTGGTTGATGCAAAGCAAAAGCATCAGATCGAGCTGGCTGTGTTGACAGAAAAACTTGCAAGTGCAGAAAATGCTCAAAAGAAGCTAACCGAGGAAATGACGACATTAAAAGAGCAAGAACAAAAGTCACAAGAAAAAATAGCGCAGCAAGCCAAAGAAATTGAACTGCAGCATAAACTTCTTGAAAAAGAAAAGGAGAAAAATTTTAAACAAAGAGAAAAAAAACGAGATCTGCAGGCACAATTAAGCACGGCGAGTGATAAAGAACAAAAGGGGAGCGCAAGTATCAGCGCACTTGAAGTTGATAAGCAACAACTTAAAATACAAAATCAAGAATTGAGCGAGCAATTCATTCAAATGAACGCCAAAGTACAAATTGTAGAAAATAATATGGACTCGCTGTCGGCAACGCAAGAAAAAACGCAAGAGCAATTGAAGTCAAAAACAAGCGATTTAGAAAAACTCCAGCAAGAATCTAAAAAGAACACTGAGCAATCAGAGCAAAAAATAAAACAACTGCAGGATGAATTAGCCAAGTCAAAGCAGCAAATTAAAGTGCATGAAAAAGCGGCATCAAAAGTAGAGGTAACATTTTTTCAGCAAATGATTGCGTTAGATCTGAAAAGTTTCCTTGAGGGAGATGCAGCTTTTTTATTATTAGAACATCATGTCATTAAAAAAATGATAGAAAATATGAAAGCAGCCGAGCTTGATAAATTAAATCAAGCGGCTTGTTTATATCCAGCTTTGCCGGATATAACAAAAGTGACTTATTATAATTTATCACTTAAGAAATTGATTAATATTTTGTGTAATACTGAAATGGTTGCCAAAGTTTTTGGCAATCCTGGCAGTGGTTTGGAAGCGCAGCTGCTGTATGCGCAAATAATATTACTCCAGAACTTATTATCCTTGCCGTTTTTTAAGTTTGAAATAGAAAAACTTCAGAAGCGTAATAATTTATTACTCACGCGATTAGATCAGATCCTGCGGGTGGATAATAACAACAGTAGTCACAGCAAAGCGAATCTACATAATCAATATGCACTCGGCCAAAAACCTTCAGCAAATAACACCACTCAAACCACCACCACAACCCATACTCAAGCTTCACTCCAAGTTCAACTACAAATGCAGCAAACGCAAACAACGACTACGACGGAGACGGCAGCGAATAAAAAATGAAGTTTGGTGAGGCTTAGTGAACCGATCTGTCACTTCGTAAAGTATCCCCTCATCCGCCCTACGGGCACCTTCTCCCGGAAGGAGAAGGATCTCTCTAGTTAACTCACAGGGAATAACGAGAGAGATCCTTCTCCTTCCGGGAGAAGGTGCCCGTAGGGCGGATGAGGGGGTAACAAACGATTATTTAATATCCCTTTCCTTCGGCCCCGTATACCACTGTCTTGGCCGTCCAATTTTGAAATCATTGTCATCTAACATTTCACCCCATTGCGCAAGCCAACCCACAGTACGGGCGAGGGCAAAAATGGGAGTAAATAATGCAGTAGGGATGCCAATGGCACGCAGAATAATGCCTGAATAAAAATCCACATTCGGATAAAGTTTTCTTTGGATAAAATATTCATCTTCAAGTGCGATACGCTCTAATTGTAAAGCGATCTTAAATAAAGGATCATTTTGTGTACCTAATTCACTTAATACTTCATCACAGGTTTGCTTCATCACTTTAGCGCGCGGATCATAATTTTTATACACCCGATGCCCAAAACCCATCAATCTAAAATTACTATTCGGATCTTTCGCACGTTGAATATATGTATCAATATTTTTTTCATTCTCAATTTCTGTGAGCATTTTAATGACAGCTTCATTCGCGCCGCCATGCGCGGTGCCCCATAATGCCGCTGTACCCGCAGCTATACAGGCATAAGGATTGGCCAATGTAGAACCTGCCAATCGCACAGTAGAAGTAGATGCATTTTGCTCATGATCCGCATGCAAAATTAAAATACGATCAATGGCTTTAATTAAAATAGGATTGCCCGCACGGCTATCACCAAACAATAAATACATAAATTGCGCGGCATAGTCCAAAGCCTCACGCGGTTTATTCGCTTTTTCGCCTAAAAAATGCTGAAAACTCATCGCAACTAATACAGGCATAAATCCAATCAGTTGTTCAATCGTTTGTTTACGCTCCGCTGCATCTCTAATTTTAATCGGATGATAATGGCCCGCCAGTGCACCCAATAAACTAATCAACATCGCCATCGGGTGTGCACCTTTGGCAAAACCTTGCAGCGTATTCTCAATAATCTTTGGTGGCTGAATATGCGAAGCAATCACTTTTTTAAAATCTTGCTGTTGCGCTGAATTGGGCAATTCCCCATTCAGTAACAAAAAAGCCGTGGTTAAAAAATCAGTTTTTGTCGCGAGTTGATCAATCGGATAACCGCGGTGCAACAAAATTCCCTTATCTCCATCTATATAAGTGATGGCCGATTTACAGGAAGCGGTAGAAATAAACCCTGGATCATAAGTAAAAAAATTATGTTTCCCAAGTGCCGCAACATCAACCAGCTGTGGGCCATAAGTGGCATTGTGAATGGGTAACTCAACGGGTGGTTTAATATCAATATGAAGTGTTGCGACCTGATCTGTCATAGCGTTCCTGCCTAAGTTTAAATGGAGTCCATCATAACATAGCTCAAATAAAAGTACACGTCAGCAGATTAGATTTATGACTTATGAAAAACTACGCAGCTGTCATTCCCGCCTTAATAGTGGATGATAGCTGCGTGGTGGCCACTAATTATAGGTATTATTTATCGGGGGGTGACCTGCTCCTGCTCCTGCTCCTGTTCCTACTCCTGCTCCTACTCCTACGCCTAAAGCATTTAGATTTTTTTCAACATCATTGGAATTTTTTCCTGAGCTGCTAGGCCATAAGGATCCAATAAAATTACAGCTTGCTGAGTAGCAGCTTCCAATGGAGTCTCCAATTACAGTGTTGCTGAGTGCCTTAGCGATTTTTCTTCCAGCCATATCTGTGGCCGCTACGGTTGTAACAGCAGCTGTCGCAGCTACTGCCCAAGTGAAGGCGTCATTGGCAGGTGCTGCTTGATAATTGCCTTCAGAGTCTTGAATAGGCGTGCCGTTGCTATCCTCATTCAAGAGGATAGGCTCGCCAGAAAATGCGGCTTTATAGACTATTGTCAAAGGGACCACCGCGCCTACTTTAGCGAGCAAAAGCACTATATCGGGTGCATTAATGCCTTCTTCCTTCATGTGTTTGATTTCTGGAAAAAGTAAGGCAATGGGGGAGGTGAGAGGGGAGCAGCATAAGCACAGACCTATACAACAGAACGCTCCTCCTGAGCCTGCTACTCCTCTCCCAGCATCACGGCCTCCGCTGGTATTTTTAACGGCTTCTATACAATTATATTTATCATCATAACGGTTAGGCATCTCATTTCTCCAACATATGTGAGTTTAATTTCACAATACTATCTGATCGGGATAACATCTGTCAATATCCCCAAAGGGGAATGTCCACATACCCTATTGTTCTTAAAAGCGATTAGGCCTATAATTGGCCGGTATTTAACTTCAGTAAGGTTTTACCGTGACTCCAAAACGCCCAGTTAATCTTAACTTGTTTACGATTTCTTTTCCTATTCCTGCAATTGTGTCAATTTTGCACCGTATTTCAGGGGTTATTCTATTTTTATTGATTCCGATATTATTGGCGTTGCTTGCTTGTAGTCTGCATAACCTGGATGGTTTTAATCAAATATTAAGCTTTCTTGCACATCCTTTGGTGAAATTGTTTATCTTTGCAAGTTTGCTGGCCTTGTTTTATCACTTGGTCGCAGGCATTCGGCATTTGCTGATGGATTGTCATATCGGAGATAGTTTAAAAGGTGGGCGCTTAGGTGCCAAACTGGTTGTGCTGGTGACGGTTATTTTCGCAATTCTTGCTGGGATGTGGCTATGGTAAAAAGCATATTGGCCTTCGGACAAAATGGCGTCAGCGATTGGTTATGGCAGCGGATCAGCGCAGTGATTTTGGCGCTGTACACAGGCTTTTTATTCATTTATATCCTATGTCATCCCGGTTTAGATTACGCGACTTGGTACGCTTTATATAGTCACACCGGCATGCGTATTTTCACTTTATTAGCCTTGTTAAGTCTGCTGATTCATTCTTGGATTGGCATTTGGACCGTGCTGACCGACTATGTGAAGTGGTTTAGCTTGCGGTTATTTTTAGAAATAGCGATTGTTCTTGCCCTCGTGATTTATTTATTTTGGGGCATTCATATTTTATGGAGTGTATAGATGTCTCTTGCTACCCAAACATTTGATGCGGTGATTGTAGGCGCAGGTGGCGCGGGCTTACGTGCAGCTTATCAATTGGCGGCGCAAGGTGAGCGTGTCGCAGTGATATCCAAAGTATTTCCCACGCGTTCACATACCGTGTCTGCACAAGGCGGGATCAATGCCGCGCTTGCAGCGGGTGATGAAGATGATTGGCGCTGGCATATGTTTGATACGATAAAAGGCTCAGATTATTTAGGCGATCAAGACAGTATTGAATATATGTGCAGCCAGGCTGCGCAATCAGTTTATGAATTAGAACATATGGGCATGCCTTTTTCACGCTTAGACAGTGGTCGTATTTATCAACGTCGTTTTGGTGGCCAATCCAAACATTTTGGTGGCGAGCAAGCTGCACGCACTTGTGCGGTTGCGGATCGCACCGGACATGCATTGTTACACACCCTGTATCAGCAAAATTTAAGGGTTAAAACCACATTTTTCAGCGAATGGTACGCATTAGATTTAGTAAAATCTGGTGATAATGCCGTTGCAGGGGTTCTCGCCCTTTGTATCGCAACTGGGGAGATTGTATTTTTTCAAGCGCGTGCCGTGGTGTTAGCCACCGGTGGGGCAGGGCAAATTCATACTTCCACTACGAATGCGGCCATTAATACTGGCGATGGTTTAGGCATGGCTTTGCGCGCCGGGTTCCCCGTACAAGACATGGAAATGTGGCAGTTCCATCCCACGGGCATTGCAGGCGCGGGCGTGTTAGTGACCGAAGGTTGCCGCGGTGAAGGCGGTTATTTAGTGAACAAAAATGGCGAGCGTTTTATGGAACGCTATGCGCCTAAAGCAAAAGATTTAGCTTCGCGCGATGTGGTCTCACGTTCTATGACGATTGAAATTCGTGAAGGCCGCGGTTGTGGTCCGAATGGTGATTATGTGTTATTGAAACTTGATCATCTGGGTGAAGAACTCATTTCCAAACGCTTACCCGGTATTCGTGAGCTAGCGAAAACTTTTGCACATGTTGATCCAGTGAAAGATCCTATTCCTGTTGTCCCGACCTCGCATTACATGATGGGCGGCGTCCCTACTAATTATCATGGCCAGGTCGTCAGCGTTAAAAAAGGCAAAGATGTGCTGGTTCAAGGTTTATATGCGGTAGGTGAATGTGCTTGTGTATCCGTTCATGGTGCCAATCGCTTAGGTGGCAATTCTTTGCTCGATCTCGTCGTCTTTGGCCGCGCCGCTGGATTACATATTGCTGAACAAATTGGCGGTGATGAATTACCATTTTTAATAGCTGATCAAGCCTCCATTGACCAAGGCCTTGCCAGAGTGAATCGGTGGGACAATCAAACACAAGGTGAAAGTGTGGCCAGTGTTCGTCGTGATCTCAAGAAGATTATGCAAAATGAATTCGGCGTATTTCGTCAAAAAGACACCATGGAACAAGGTGCAAAAGCATTAGAAGACATTCGCGCGCGGATACAACACGCCGCATTGTCAGATACCAGTTCGGTATTTAATACCGCGAGGATCGAAGCCTTAGAACTCGATAATCTACTTGAAGTAGCAGAAGCCACCGCCGCATGCGCCTTATTGCGTACGGAAAGTCGCGGCGCCCATTCGCGCGTAGATTATCCTAATCGCGATGATAAAAACTGGATCAAACACTTGGCTTATTTTTCTGGCAACAAAGTGGTCGAAAGACCGGTTAACTTTCCGCCCAAAACCATGGAAGCCTTTGCGCCAATTGAACTGTTGTTATAAATCTTAAAGAGAATATTATGTCTTCTTAAACCCCAA
>CAZPAA010000118.1:0-6568 GCA_964584425.1 uncultured Gammaproteobacteria bacterium
TTTAAGAATATTTTTAAAAAATAATTCGGGTGGAAAAGATTTAAAGGGGTCTTTTCTTGCTTGGCTTCTCTTATTACCAACGCTTTGAATACTGCCAAGTCAACATGGCCTGTATAGTTATTGTTGTGCAAATAGCTTGCAATTTTTTCCGCATCATAATTTTCTTTATAAAAAAGAAGCAGAAATTGGCATGTGTCTGCGTTTTTTCTCACGATAGGGTTATGTAGTACACCACAGATGCGGGTCTGCTTGTCTTTATCCAACGCTTTAAATTGTGCTTTGAAAAAATTAATATCATCTGTATAAAAAGGTTTTCCATTTAAAATGCTGGCAAAATAAAATTGGGCTGCTGATTCTAGAGGTTGATTATTATCAAATAAACGTCTTTCAAATAGAGCTTTTGGAAGATTAAGCGTGTTTACAATAGTGACAGCTTGATCAAATGTTAGAGGGTCATGCAGTCTCTTTGCAGCTGCTCTTATCAAATCCACATTCGTAGGACATTCACTGACTATTTTTTGAAACTCATCGAAGCTGAGTGTTCCTTGCTGCTTGGGTGAAGATAATGCACCCAGTAACATAGACTGCACATTACGATCGTTTGTAAGATTTGGTTTTTGAGCTTGGTAGAATACAAAAAAATTATCAATAATAGCTTCTTGGATTGCGATTCCAAAATCCGTTTTTGTTATCACGTTATTGGGTTTATGTGAACGATTGTTATAAAGTCCATACACAAGGTTGATAAACTCTGAGGTCGCTTGATCCTTAGGACAATTCGTCAAAACATCTTGCAAATATTTTGCCATGAGGAACGTAGAAGGCTCAGGCGCTGGGGCAGAGTTGTTTTGATTGTTTCGGTTGTTTTGATTTTTTTGAGTATTAGGTTCTTGTTTTTTTATTTCATTGCTAACAGCGCTCAAGAATTGCCATGCTTGACTGCGATCACTTTTAAATGCAAGATGCTGCTTTTCTAAAGCAATTTCTTCTTTATACCTTGAATGCATTTTTCCATCTTCAATATTAGCCTGTACATAAGCCGCAATAAAGAGTCCACGTGACTTATCGTTTTTAAATTCTAATGTAGCGTTGGTTGATAAGTTTGCAGCATTATATATCCTGACAAAATTAGCATTTATTTTAGCTTCTGGCCATTGATCTAATTCTTCCAACATCAATATAGCGATACTCCTATTGAACTTGGCGTCTTCAGGAAGATCGACACACGCCTTGATAAAAAGATTGCGTGTACTGTCATCTTTCAATGTTTCTTTAGTCACACGATCATTAGAGGCGTTATATATCCTGGCAAAATTGTCTTTGATTTGCTGCGCCGTCCCCGTCCATTGCCCTAATTCTTTGAGCATAAACACAGCAATACCAGATGGCGGTGTTAGGCCCGATTTTTCAAGATATAACGCAATGAGTGGTTTTTTAAATCCATCACCACCATAATAACTACCACATTGATTTATAATATCGTTTTCATATTGCTTGTGAAGTTCTGGATCACTTAAATAATAACCTTCTTTAATATCGAAACTAGCACCTGTTGGTATTAACCCTTTGAAAGGTTTAAGATCTTGGAGTTTTTGAAATACTGCCCTTCGCTCTTCTAGCGACATGCCTAAAAATATTTCTTTATAGGAGGTACCGTATGGAAAACTTAGCTCCAAATTGCGCATGATATCCGGATAATCAGTCATAAATCGCAATTTATCTGACAGATTTGAGAGGTTATAGACGGCGCCATTATCTGAGATAAACCATTTTGTGCCATCTTTTTCTTCATAAATAATGTCATTTGGGATAAGCTTACGAAGGGAGTTATATTCACGCACATCCATTAATCCCAACTGTTTTGAATCTGGGATTGCGGGCGCATAATAGACGTTCCCTGCGTTTAATTGACCAGATTCTATCAAGGTTTTAAATCTTGATTTGTCTGAAGAGGGCTGCAACTGTTTTAATACACCAAGGATTTCTTCAGATGTTTTATTATTAGTGTTCTCGTTTTTGTATTCGTCTTTATGGTTGTATATCAGGTCTTTTATTTGTTTATTAGTTAACCTGGGTCTAATCTGATATTTTTTTTGTTGATAGTCATGATAGGAATAAAAGTCATTTCTCTCATCCTGTTTAAAATAAATAATTGGATTGAATTGCCCGAAGTCTTTGACTGCCTCAGGCTTTTGATCTTCGGATATCGAGAGCCAAACATATACATCATCCGCATTCTGAATACTACTCACAGAAAAGTTTTCAGGGCAAAGATTTCGAAAACCACGCGCTTCATTTTGTCTTTTTAAAGCTTCTTTAAATAAATCAATAAAGCTGGGCATGCTGGCTCCTATATAAATAGTCAATCCGCAAATACTATCAAAAGAAGCTTAAGAAAGGATTAAATTAGTTATCAAACTCTATTTTCTGACCCTTCACGAATGCGTTGGATATTGTCTTTATGCCTCCATAAAACAATGACATACATAATGATCACCGGCAAACTCACCCAAAACCCTTCCGACAAAAACACCCACCCCGAGGTAAAAGTCATCGCAATCAACGCCGCAATCGCCGAAATCCGCCCTATCACCCAACTCAGCAGCCAGGCAAAGGTAAAAAACCCACCAAACATCCAATCAATCCCCCAAAACCCACCCCAGGCTGTAGCCACGCCCTTCCCGCCTTTAAATTTAAAGAATATCGGGAATACATGACCTAAAAACGCCGCTAGCGCAGTTAAAGTGGTTAATAACGGCTCGGCAAACAAATAATGCACCATAAAGGTCGGGATAAACCCTTTTAAGCCATCACACAATAAAACCAGCGCTGCTATTTTTTTACCGGCAATGCGTGCAACATTGGTCGCGCCGGGGTTTTTTGAACCCTCAAGACGAGGATCAGGCAAATTAAACAATTTACAAATAAGAATCGCGCTTGAGATAGAGCCGAATAAGTAGGCGATGAAAATCCAGATCCCGTAATTGGCCATGGAATACACTCCTGATTTCTTAACTTATTTCTGGAGTATACTCCAGAATCTCAATCAAACATCAACCTGGATTGCTTCGCCTTTCGGCTCGCAATGACGGGGCTGAGCTCATATCGACTGGCCTCGGCTCGAAAATAATTGATACACATCTTCAATGGCGATGAGTATATAAGAAAGTTACTCTAAGTTATCGAGTTTATCTTTTTTTCTGATAACATTGATAACCTTATGTAAGATTCTTATAATTAGGAAGTTAAATTAATGGACAAATTATACATAAACAGCCTAACCCTCCAAACCACCATTGGCTGTCTTGCTTGGGAAAAGCAGATATTACAATCCGTCATCATCAGCCTCGAAATTGGGCTGGATTGTAAAAAAATTGCCTTGACGGATAAGATTGAGACTACGGTTAATTATGCCCTATTGGCGGAGCAACTCAGTGCTTTTGCCATTGATGAGCGCAATGAGTTGATTGAAACCCTAGCCGAAAAATTAGCTAAATTTATCCATCAAAATCATCCCACAATTTCGCAATTAAAACTATCATTAGAAAAGCCAGGCGCCATTCCTGGCGCAAAATCGGTTGGCGTTATAATTGAACGGAAATATATATAAAGATGCAAGAGCGACCGACGCACTTACCACTCCCCACCCCCAGTCAAGACGCTAAGACACATTGTGCAAGATTCACCCACAAAATAATAGAAAATATCCATAACCATAACGGGTGGATTTCTTTTGCAGATTATATGCAAACCGTGTTATACCAACCTGGCTGGGGATACTATACTGCAGGTGCCTTTAAATTTGGAGCGGGAGGTGATTTTGTGACTGCGCCGATGATTTCACCCTTATTTTCACAATGCTTAGCCCATTTTTGCATGGCGCATATGCCATTTGCCAATCTATTAGAATTGGGTGCGGGCACCGGGGTGATGGCCAAAGATATTTTATTGTTTTTAGAACAAAATCAACATTTGCCCGAGCATTATTATATTTTGGAAGTGAGCGCAGACTTACGCGAGCGGCAACAACATTATTTACAGCAACACATCCCCCATTTATTTTCACGCATTCAATGGCTAGATACCCTGCCCCAAAATTTTGTTGGGATCATTTTAGCAAATGAAGTGCTAGATGCGATGCCCGTGCATTTATTTCACTATCAAAATCATATTCTGCATGAAGTCGGTGTCAGCGTTTCGCACGAAAAATTAATTTATAAAAATAAAATAGCCGAGGGTGAACTCAAACAAGCAGTATCAAATCTACCTATTGCTGATGAAGTGAAATCTGATTATTTATCCGAAATTAATTTGCAGCTGCCTGGTTTTTTAAACAGCCTCAGCGATGCCATGAAACAAGGCTTGATTGTGTTTATCGATTATGGTTTTGATGAACAAACCTATTATATGCCTTCACGCTGGCAAGGGACTTTGATGTGCCATTACCGCCATCATGCACATACCGATCCTTTTTTATATCCTGGCTTGCAAGACATCACTGCACATGTTGATTTTACGGGCCTTGCCCATGCCGGCAAAAACGCGGGATTGGAAATCGCATACCATGCCCCACAAGCCAGATTTTTATTAGACAATGGCTTAATTGAATTCGCGCAAACACCTGATTTCATCACTGCGCAGCAAGTCAATACCCTCACCGCGCCGCATGAAATGGGTGAATTATTTAAGGTGATGGCTTTTAATAGGCAGATTCATCATGTTTGATAAAGCCACATTCCCCAACGCACTGGCTGTGTTTAAACAGCTGATAAAAACCCCTGATGCCAATGCTCACTGTGAACCCCTATCCAATATTATTCAACAATTTGAGACACAAAAAGATTTTGAAGAATGTCTTACCCTCTTGCGTGAAGCGGCCGATGATGATTTGACGCTTGATTTTCATTTCATTTGTTATATTCATGCTTATCATAGGCCTAAAGATCAAACCAATAAAAACCCCTGGGGAAAAATCTTTCAAGGATATACTGCGAATATTTTAAGTTTATTTCTTAAAGGAGATAAGGCAGCACAAGCAAAGCAGTTATTCATCGATTTAATTCTTTTGCTTTATGTCGATACACAAGCCGAGGCGGAAGAACTATTTAATTGGCTGCAAGAAGAATGTCCAAAGGTTGAAAACAATGCAACAAAAATTGGTGAAGGTACTTTTGGGCAACTTTATAAAAGTCAAGAAAAAGCAATTAAGGTTTACTATAAAATCAAACTAAAAAAAAACCTCTTTCAAGATTTTACTGATTATATTGATGTTCTCAATGAAGCCATTCTGCTCAAGTCCTTAAAAGGCTCAAAATACATCGTAGACATTGAACATGTTGGATTTGATGAGTCCCCCAGACTCTCTATGGAATGTGCTGATGTGGGTAACCTGATGGATGTGATTCTTGGAGAACCGACCCGTCTTTATGTTCTAAGACATCATTTTGACATCATGACCCAAATCTTAAGCGCGCTGATAATTATGCACCAGAATGAGATTGCTCATCGTGATCTTAAACCCAGCAACATCCTTGTATTTAAAAATGGCGAAAGTGGATATCGAATAAAACTATGCGACCTAGGCGCAGGCACCAAGAAATCTCATAGTATTTGGGACCATTATGTTGTAACGACTTATACACATGCATCACCCAATGCACTCAACGGGGAAACTCAATTTCTTGATAAAGATGACATTTATTCAGCCGCTATTGTATGGGCCATGATATTTGGCAAGAGTAAAAATCCGCTACGTTATCTTAATATCAATTATGAAAAGCTGGAGGACGTGAAAAAAAGCGTAGTGGCGGGAGCACGCCCTCGTACCGAAAACGTACCCCAAACTTGTAAACCCATCCTCAATTTAATGTGGAGTAAAGACCCCAACAATCGCCCCGATGCCTTTACGACCAAAACCATGATTGAGCAGCTCAAAATAGATCAAGAAACCCCTATGGTGGATTGTTTTTCTGGTATTTATACAGCGCTTGGGTGGAGGCCGAAGACTATTAAATGATCCGGTTGACAAGAGATGCATATATGATACATACTCATGCATATGAGAACGACATTAAACATAGACGATAACTTATTAGCCGAGGCAGCGGAGCTTACTGGTATTCAAGAAAAAACCGCTTTGGTTAGAGCCGGTTTAGAGGCTTTAATTTCGAAAGAAAGTCGCAAAAGGTTGATGGAGTTAGGGGGCAGTGATCCCGATATTCAAGATATTCCCAGAAGAAGAGGATAAAACCATGACCTGTTTAGTGGATACCTCTATATGGATTGCACATTTTCGCTCTAATCATCAGTATTTGTATGAACTGCTGGAAGATGATCAAGTTGTCATTCATGATTTGATTATTGGTGAATTGGCCTGTGGCCATTTAAAAAATAGACGTTCAACATTAACTCATTTAAAATCCCTCCCTCGCATAAAAAATGCCAGCCATCAAGAAGTGCTTTATTTGATTGAACAACAAAAATTCATGGGCTTAGGATTAGGTATTGTCGATATGCACTTATTAACCTGTGCAAAAATTTCGCAAATCAAACTCTTTACTGCAGATAA
>CAZPAA010000119.1:0-2063 GCA_964584425.1 uncultured Gammaproteobacteria bacterium
CGATGGCAAATAACTTCACCATTTAATGATGCCCACCCGCTGCTGCGATATGTAAGGGTGTAGCGTAATGCACATAAGTCTTACCGTCGATCACCATGACGTCTTTATTGACATCCTCCCCAGCGGGATGGAGTTTAATCCGAGCATAAGGAGACTCATCACCGTCATCAATATTTCGGACTAAGAAATCCACAATATCTCTATTACCGCTTTTGGCAGCTAATTGTAGTGGTGATAATTCGACTGAGCGGGTGATCCAGCCCAATTTCTTCCAGCTCCATTCCGTTTCGGTGATATGGATTTTTATTTTGTTGAATGAAACACCAAATTGTGTCTTGATAACACCCCCATTTTCTCTTGCATATTCAGACTTGGGATCCGCTGACCAGGGTGCTTTGCTGTCAACTGCTGGTCTAAACTTAGCTAATGCTTTATTAACCTTATCGTAATCACCCTCATCTATGGCAATAATTAATTCGTTCCAAAGATTTTCCTGAATTGTGATTTTTTGCCCAACCATTTTATAAGTTTTACCCATGACTCACCTCTGTTTGGTTTGTAGTCACCCTTTATCGACGGGGTTGGCGGGAAACTTGAGGGGGAGATAACTAAAATAGACTTTTAATTCCCTCATCCCAGGGCTCTGCTTAATATTTTCTTAATGTTTTAATGATATTCTTTGACCAAAGATTTTGAATTCTTTTTATAGCAGGGAAGGTTTTGAATGATGATTCGTCAAAAAAAAGAAAAGCAGAATTTAGTGACTCTGCAGAATTTAGAGGAAAATACTGAAGCCCAAAATAACCCCATGCCTAACGAAAAAAACCAGGTTCACAAAACTTCTCACGTTGAAGAAGATACAAGACCACAAACACTAGCGTTTATTAGAAACAAAATCAAGAATGGGCATACAAATGGGATTTCTACTACTTATGCTGCTTATATTGACGGAAAAAATCTCTCCGGCCAACCTCTCATAGCACATCATCAAGAATTTTGGCGTGAAGTATTGCCTGAATTCCATCAAACAATGCAAGCATATTTTAAAACGTTAAATATCGCCTCCAATTCGGAAAATAAAGCGGCTTTTAATAAAACCCTCAAAGAATGTTATGCATTTTATTGCGAGATAAAAAATACTGTTTACACAAATCCAAAATCAAAAAAGACACTATCTGATACTCAAATCAATGCGATTGATAACAATTTCCCCAAATATAGCAGTGAGAATGACTTTCGCAATGCAGTTGCAGCATTATCTCCAGCAGAACCAGATAAAGTACTGCCTAAGTTTCATAAAGAAATGAACGAATATTTTCAAAAATTATATAAAGAACTGCGTTCTGGGGAGCAAAATAAGTTCAATATTACTCTCAAAAAATGTTATGCATATTATTGCGATATAAAAAAGAAACTAGGTTATGATCAAACCAATGCACGTGATGAAAAATTCCCAAATTATAATAGTGCACATGATATTGGCCGCGCATTTGCAACAACATCTTTTCCAGTAACCTTATTTGGAAGTGATAAAGAATCTAAAGGTACAATAACTCCATTTCAATTAGCGGCTTCATACTTTAGTTTGGATAGATTAAATATATTATTCAGTTATTTTGAAGCATCAGAATTAAAAAATGTAGATTTACCTATTCATACGGCCATCATAGAACAAAATAAGGAAATAGCGAACGCGCTTATTGAAAAAAGTGGTACCGATCAACTCTTACAAAAAAATTATGGTTATAATGCATTGACCTTAGCATTGATCTATCAACAATGGGATCAGGCAAAAGCTATTGCTAATAAACTTCGATTACCTGAGAAAGATCAAGTTAAAGATTCATTTAATATCAATGATCCCGTATTAAAAGATGATGAGGAACGCACTCCACTACACTTTGCAGCACTATCAAATGATAGCGCGCTTTATGATGCATTAGTTGCTTTAGGTGCTGATGTTAATAAATCAGATAAGAATGGAAATATCCCAATAAGACCCATATCAGAAAATATTAATTCTAATTCCTATGCTGTGGAAAAAAGTTCAAGCCTGAGCCCAA
>CAZPAA010000119.1:2163-6563 GCA_964584425.1 uncultured Gammaproteobacteria bacterium
GTTCAAGTTCAAGTTCAAGTTCAAGTTCAAGTTCAAGTTCAAGTTCAAGTTCAAGTTCAAGCTTAAGCTTAAGCTTAAGCTTAAGTTCAAGCTTAAGATCAAGCTCTAGTTCAAGTTTAAGATCAAGCTCTAGTTCAAGCTTAATATCAAGGTTAAGCTCAAGCTCAAATAACTCTACAAATCCAGATGGTGAAGTAAACCATATGGCTACTGGAAATTTAAGATCAAGATTAAGTTCAAAATTGTCAAACTTAATTAGGCCTGGCTCAAAAAAGAGTGAAAGAAACAATACTATTACTGATTTGGGAAGTATTGGGAATGATAACAAAAGAACCACAGATACGGCAGATTCAAATGCAGATTCAAATGCAGATTCAAATCAAAATTTATCAAAGGTGCCCCAAGAAATAATCGATCAAAGCCCAACAAATACTACAAATGCAGACAATTCAAATTCCAAAAATTCCGATACAGATATCAATCAACTACGCACTGCAGTAAAAACAGGAACTGTTGAAGAGATTCAAATAATTTTTGATAAAAATAAACCTCAAGAAACCACAAACCGCTCATTTTCAAACACGGGTCGAACTACTAAAAATGATCTCATTGCTCAACAAGATACCGACGGTGAAACTTGTTTACACCTTGCAGCCCAAAGGGGAGATCTTGAGGTATTAAGTAAATTATTAATGAATTGCAAAAGCGACACTTTAAATATACCAAATAATAATGGTGATCTGCCTATACACATCGCTGTAAGAAATGGTTATAACTCTGCAGTTGGGGCTATATTACAAAAAGATGCAACACAAGCTCAAGCTGCTCAAAAAACTGCTCCCAATTCCAAACAACAAACCCCTTTACATATTGCAGCTACAGTTACAGACAAAACCACTGCCTCAGCACTGATGCAACTTTTATTAGATAATGAAGCGGATATTCATGCTCAAGATGCTGATGGCAATACCGCTTTAACCCTCACAACAAAACGGGAAATAAAAACAGCTATTACAGAGAAAAGAGGGAATAGTGCAAGCGAGGGAACATTTGATCCTGAATCTTTGTTAGCTTCAACTTTTTCTCTTTTTGAAAGCACTAACGACGAACTTAAAGATGAACGCTATGATAATTTATACGCTCATCTAATGATGCTTAAAATATTTTTAAAAGAAAGTTGTGCTAAATATCCAGAATGTAAAGAACACTATATTAAAATTGCTAAAACAACCGATACATTTATTGCTAACCTAAATGATGGCACAATTACTGAAGATAACCTTGATGATCACCTTAAGTCATATAAAAAAGATATGGAAGGTGCGCTCGACGCCCTTCCCCATCAAGGCCCAAATACTCGTGCGGCCATAGGCTTTCTGATTGGCGCTATTATCGGTGGAGCCATTGGGTTCTTCCTTGGGTTTGGTGTAGGCGCATTCGTTGGAGTTGCAGTCGGCGGTGCAATAGGTGGCGCGATCGCGGGCTATAAGGGATGGGGCGAAAGCACCGGCACAGCCTTGCCCGGCTGGATGAAATATCATGGTCGATTAGAAGATCACAGCGATCACATTGCCAATGATGTAAAAGAGATCATCAAACCTACACCAAGCTTTCTTAGCAAGTTTAGCCCAAGCTCTAAGTCCTCTTAATAATCACTTTAAAGCTATTTTTTTAATTCCATCCGGGGTTTTTCACCTGAAAAAATCATGTAGGTCAAGTATCGGTTATCCTTGGCTGGTTCGTGCTCTATTAATACTTCCTTAATGTTTAGGTGATATCCTTGGTCGTATTAGAACAATAAACTCATTAAGATAAAGCGAAGACCCTGATGTCTAAATTACTAAACCAAAAATTAGCAAAAGCCCTTAACAGTGGGGATGTGCAACCATTTAATGATGAATATATTCGCAAAGAACTCAATGCTAAGGATGATGAAAATGGTGATAGATTAGTCAGGGTATTTTGGACTCAATTTCTTCAAGCTGGCATCGAACATACTGAAGTTAAACAAATTCCAGCAAAAAACATACTCGGGTCGTCCACAACTGAGACAACTACTATGTGGCTGTCTCCTCTCCAGCTTGCTGCAAGAAATGGTCACCTACAAATTGCACAATATATATTGAGCAAAGCAAGCGACCCTGTTAAATTAGTTGAAAGTACGACTTATAAGGCTGTTAATGAAGAAACCAACGGCACAGGAAATAAAATTGCGATATATCACACTCACCATAAACAAAATGCATTACATTTGGCTGCTGCTCACGGGCATACACAGATAGTAAGTCTGCTTTTGTCTCAGACATATACCCCCCCAGTTAAGCAAGCTGGATCTGAAAAAAAAATAGAGAAACCTAAAAAGTCATGGATGGACATACTCACAAATCCTCTTGATAGTCTTGATGATGCTTTAGCTGCTCAGGCGCCTAGACTATATTCTGATTATATCGACAACGATGAAGACGAATCACTTACCATTCCTAAAACTACAAACGTCAATTTGACTACTAAGGATGCCGAAAACAATACTGCCCTACATCTTGCCGCTATAAATGGCGACAAGGAAACTATTGGCAATTTATTGAAGCATGGTCTTGACCCAAGCCTTGAAATCAACACGTTAAACACAAATGGAAAAAGTGCACAAGATCTGTTTGTTGAACATAACCATGGGAGTGATATTCGCGTCGCTGCCTCAAAACTGTTTAATACTGTATCAAATAATAACAATTTAACCTCGGCGAATATTTCTAATCTATCAGAAAAAAACAATGGTACTGAAAATAAAAACTCATCTCTAAGTTCAAAAAATACAAATACTGTAGGAACATCTACAAATAGTGGGAATTCAAGTTCAAGTTCAAGTTCAAGCCCAACGGATGACAGGCTGGTGAGACTACAAACTGCTGTAAAAAACGATACTAGAGTAGAAATTAAAAATATTTTAAGGGAAACAAATACTAAGGGTAAACTTTATGGCTCAAACCCCGACAAAAATGAAAGAAATAGACTCATTACCACCCCGAATGCTCAAGGCGAAACTTGTTTGCATCTTGCGACAGCTAGGGAAGATATTCCCGTATTAAATGAACTTTTAGACAATACACTTGACCCAAAAGCTCTCATTAACACCAATAATGGAGAACGTAGCAATTGCTTACACATTGCTAGCGCTCAAAACGATACTAAGGTATTAGAAAGATTATTAAAAAATAGTGACGCAACCTCCATTAATACCAAAAATGCTCAAGGTAACACTTGCTTGCACATTGCCACCACTAATGGAAATTTTAAAGCGGTTCAGCAACTCTTAAAGAAAAGTAGCGATAAAACTGCTTTTATTAACATCCAAAATGATACTAATAAAACTTGTTTACATATCGCTGCAGCAGGCTCAAGTATCCTTATATTATAAGAGCTATTAGGTGGAAATAAAAGCGGCGTAAATGTTTCAGACACTACGGGCGCATATCCAATTCATATTGCAGCGGAGAACACTAATGATAGTTTATTCGACATCCTATTAGCCCATGACCCTAGCCAAATTAAAAAACGCAATGCAGTGAACCAAGAAAATGTCCTGCATGCTGCAATCAGGTCAAAAACCATTACAACTTTCAACACATTACTTAATGGTAATGATGGCGAAGGATTATTAAATGAAAGGGATAAGGACGGGAATCTTCCTATACACACTGCAATACTCCATGATAATGTAAAAGCTGCTACAGGAATATTAGATAAAAATGCGGCAAAAAATGTGCAAGAAAGCGATAAAAAACAAATTAATCAAAAAAATAATTCCGGACATACTCCGTTACACATTGCCTGTCAACAAAATAATTTAGGCGCTGTGCAGTTCTTACTTGACAACGGTGCTGATTTCAACCAAACAGATGCACTAGGTAATCTTCCTGATGCTTTAATTCAAAATAATAATGAGAATACGGATGCGCTGGCAATAAAAAAACTCATTTCAGAGAAAAGAAATGGCAATACAAATAATAACGGAAATTCAAATAAATCAGGGGGCGCAAGTCAAAAAGTTTCCTTACATAAATCTCTGAACGAAATTGCAACTCAACTTCAAAGTATACAAACTCCTCCAACCAATGAACAAAAATGTTATCTTGCTTTAAAAGATCACATACTTCGTCTTCAAGATTTTCTTAATAATGGATCTGATAAATTCTCAGATTATCAACCTCATTACAATGAAATAGCTAATCAAACAAATAGCCTGGTTTTGGAACTAACTACCGGAACCATTGCAAAGAATGCAGTTGAGCAACGTGTTAAATCATATCAGCTTCTTGTTGAAATTGAGATCGAAAAACTCCCTTATATTAGCTACAACTCCTGCACTGGATATGTCGGGAATAAATCACGCGCAAGTATTT
>CAZPAA010000120.1:0-6422 GCA_964584425.1 uncultured Gammaproteobacteria bacterium
AACGGGTGGCCGGAGGGAAACTTTTCACGCGCAGCTTGCGAGCATGAAAAGTTTCCCGCAGGACCGGAGCCCGTTTGGACGGTAGCCATGATAGAGTTTTGCCTTCTATATTCACGCATCGAGAAAATTAAAATTGACATGCACTTTAGAATAAAATAGATTCATGACTTTAAAATTTAGGAGTATTGCTATGCCATTCAATCATAATGCCGAAAGCCATACACCCATCAGCGATAACACACCTCAAGACCTGCAACAAATTAATGCAATTAGCCAAATGCTAATGCGTGTACGAGTTCGCATTGAAGACAGCCAGGATCCAATCACGCTTGCCATTGGAAATCAAAATATCATTAGTCTCAGGAGATTCTTAGGCACCAACCCTGTCACTGTGCTTGCCCTTATGATCGCGCTTGATAAAAACGATCCAAGAATTAATGCTTGTTTAACCGAATTTTTAAATATCAATTTTTATGATGCACATGATCACGAAGGTATTACACCATTACATATTGCAGCTTATCTGGGAGAGAAAGTACTAGTAGCTCTCCTATTAAATAGTCAAGTGAAGATAAGGCAAACAAAAAATAATCATTTAACCGCATTGTCAGTGGCAAGAGATCCTCAAATCATTGAGGTGCTTCAAAATATAATCGCTAGGGATGGAATTTATGAAGGAGATGATGAATCTGAAGATGAGGATGATGAAGATGATGAACAGAATAATAATATTCAGAATAACAATTTATTAGCAAATCAAGCTTTGCAACCATTCCCGCAACAAGGCCTTGAAGCTGGACCCGCTTTATACGTCAGATCACCTTTGTCACAAGAACATTTACCCCATCTCTTTTTAGAAGCGCAAGCACAAGCTTTATTAGAACAAATTAAAACACCACAATTATCTTCCCCCTCTGTAAATTAACCTTTTCAAGGCACAAACTTTGCATAGTGGTAGGTCAACATACTAAAGATCGGGTTCAATACCCCGATAAAACTATGCTATTTTATTATATTACCAAAAGTTAGAATAATAGTAGGTTAAGGCATGAGCCAGATGAGTGATGATATCGTAGTTTATTATTGGGAATACGATGATCCTGACGTACAGCAGGAGATGGGTACTGCTATTGCTCAACAAAAACAGGCACTTGCGCGATTTAAAGGGAATCTAAAACGCGTGGTTGCCGAATACACCGAGCACCACGATAAAAAGCACAGAGAACTACGCGAATTTAGAAAAGCGCTGATGCACGCCAAACAAGCGGGCGCAACGCTGGTTATTCCCCAATTACAGAACCTAACGAGATTTGAATCCTTTACCAAACCTTTATTAGAGTCGGGAGTCGAATTCCACTGCCTAGACCAACCGCGCGTCAACCAATTGACACTCGGCGCAGTCGTGGAAAATATCCGCTTCTTACGCGAAAAACACAGCCGTTTGATTTCCGAAGGCCTCGCCAGAACCATGGCCCAACTCGGTAATCCAAACGCCTTGCAAGAAATTACCAAGGTTAATAAGCCTAAAACCGAAAGTGCCGTGTTATTTGCCTTGATTTTATCACCTATCATTGCGTATTATCGTATGCAAGGTTACTCACAACGTAGAATGGCACAAACCTTGAATGACGAGGGCTTTAGCGCACCCGAAGGTGGCCATTGGGTATTAAGCCAATTACAGAAAGTGCTAGATAGGGTAGATATGAACGATGTTGCCCTCACCTTATGCGCAACCTTGGATGAATTCGAACAAAAAGGCTATAGTAATACACAGGCCGCCAAAGCTTTGACGGCCATGCGCGCCAAGAGCCCTGGGCGCAAACCCTGGGATGATTATTTGGTTGATAAGGTCAAAGAACGACTCGCAACCATTCGAGAAATTGCCGGATTTAATGAATTTGTCGTGTTGGTTTATCCTCATATGCAAAAATTCCAGGAGTCTGGCTTATCAGACGAGGAAATTGCGAGCCGCCTAAACCAGGAAGGGGTGGAAATCCCAGAACGGGTCATTTGGGAGCTCGAGCATGAAAATGAGGAAGAGCTCGCGACAATTGAGCGTAAAAACTGGGAAGCCCACGACGTAGAAGTGGCCCGCAGAATCGCTGAGCGGCGTAAAGCAGATATCAGCCATTTTGTGCATCCGCATACGTTGCAGCGCTCAGAAACGTTGTTTAAAGAGTTTACCGGCGTTGATATCGCTGAAAAAGCTCAGGAATTAAACAAAAAAGCAGAGGAAGGGTTGTAAGCAAAAGGTAAGATTTAATAATAACTTAAGCTTTTTGCGGTATATTAAAGAAGTAATTGAGAGACGGAGGATGACATGAGTGATTTAAGTAAACAACAAGCTTCAGGTTCACTGGTAACGAGCCGGTGGTTAGGTGGTAATAACGGCGCACGCGCTGCTTCGCCTATTCCATTTGGTGGTAATGAGCTTGCACAATCAATATATACACAGGCTGTAGCACCTGTCGGTGCCACTTTGAGAAGTAGTGAAACTGCGACCTTAACCTCCAGATCAGCTGCTCGCATTTAAATCCCCCTTCATGGATACAACAATCTCTTCGTAGGGACGCAACATGTTGCGTCCCAGAGTTGGATTTAACAACATACATTCATTTATCCCCCTTAAAAAATAATGTGGACATTTGTAGCTCACATTTCACCCCAACACTTGGACGCAACATGTTGCGTCCCTACGAAAGATGTTGGAAATTTGCACCTTGCATACATTTTATATATGCTCAATACAATTCCTAAAGAGTATTAACCATGCCCGATTTAAGCTCTACAGCCGTCCAAACCTTCTGGCAAGAACGTCACGACTATGCGCTGTTTCGCATTATCATGTCGATGGAAAGCGTAGAAGAATGGTGCTTAGATAAAGATCCCGAATATGAACAAGCCCTCAAACGTTTCGCCGACAGCCTAGATGGCGTCAAAGATTTTCAATTGACTGACGAAGAAAAGCTGATCCAAATCTTGGTCAGCCTAAAAGCCTCTCGCGCCTTTCGCATCCTTCAACATATCGATGGATTACTCCCTGGTACCGCTTCGAAACTATTAGTATTCGCAGAGGTCGCCAGCAACAACCCAGAAGATATCCCCGGGTTCTTTTTAAATCGTAATCTCGTCTTCGAGCGTCTACAATTATTAGGACGCATCTTCGCCCGCGAGCGCTTTAAGCTTGTGATGAGTGCCTTAGAAAGAGCTGAGAAATAAGAGCTTATCCCCCTTTGAAAAAGGGGGGTAGGGGGGATTTAAAGATCTTTGTGTATAAACAAACATCGCAAAATCCCCCGCCCGAAACGGGCACCCCCTTTTTCAAAGGGGGATAACACCTGGTGATAGGTTATCTTTTGTGCCAATGTTCACAAATGGTCATAGGTTTGCATAAGCCTAATGTTACACTGGCCGTTATGAAATATTTAATGAGCAGATTCATGGAAAATATATTAAAAATCTTAGGCGCCACATTGGTGTTATTTTCTAGCCTTGCGGTTGCGCAAAATTACCCCACATTTTATGCAGAAGAAATGCAAGAATACACCCAACAGATACCCGAAATTAATTACCCTGAAGATATCCCGACTGTTTGTGCGCCAGATGATAAAAAATGCTTAGAACAATATGTCACCCCATTTAGTGAACATCTAGCCGGTAATATTACCGCGCAAACGCCACCGAGTCCTGTATATACCTTTTCTGACAGTATCTGTGTGCTGAACAATGAAACCGATTGTAAAACACTCGATGAACAATGGAATATGTGGAAGCAACGCGCTACCTACGCCGGGCTTGATTTCGCGCAAGGCGCCACACAAGAAGATAATAAACTCATGTGCCAGAATGTGTACAACGGCTGGACACTCGATTACGAATATAAATGTCAATTGGAAAAGAAATAGGTGGTCCATGTTTAAAGTTATAAAAGTCATATTTTTATCCGCGACACTGTTGTTGACTCATACCGCATTCGCCGCAAGTGCCGAACTTGAAGAACTGAAAAAATTCTTACGCGAACTGCAAGATGAGGAATTAAAAGTAGAACGTAGTTTATTTCAAGACATGAAAAATTTAATTTCCCTCACCGAATTAAAACGCATTGAAACAGACAATGTATTGCGTTTAATGTTACCTCCTGCATTTGATACGTCTGTCACCCTGGGCGCGCGCGTTGCAGCGGCGCAAGAAACGCTGACACCCTTTCAAGAATCTTTAGTGCGTGATACCGCAGATTATAATATGAATACACCAGAGAAAGATTCAAATACCAATGCTTTTTTGAAAGAACGTAAACAATTGGCGAATGATGATCTTGATCTGTTGCAAGATCCAACACAAGATGCTTTAAATGATTTATTGGCCACCACATTACTCTCAGGCCATGCATTTAAAGATGACAAGCAAGCGAATGATGCGTATCAATATATTCGCCATTTGACTAATTTTACCCCGATTGCTGCTTTAAAACATGATGAAATTTATAATAAAGATGGGACTTTTAAAAACAAGGGTAAAAATTATTTAATGCAACTCTATAAGCAGTTACCCAGCATGACCATGGCGCAAAATTCTCTACTCACGATCCACGCAGAAAAACAACGTTTTGCAGAACTCGCACAAGGATTACAAGTGGGTGAAAATAATAGCGCAAGTTTAATGGAAGTGATGGCTTATGAAGTTGAGCGCCGTTATATGGATAAAACTTGGTATGACCAAATGAATCAAACCTCAGAAGCCGGTTTATTAAAAGAAATTGCAAACATGATGGCGTTTCAAAATTATTTAGATTTTAAACGTTATGAACAAGGACAACGGACAGAAGCAATGATTGCGGCGCAGATGGGTGTGTTGAGTGGGATTATGCATGCGACAGTGCCTGATACTGAGGCACTAAACAATGTACCTGGCCTCTAATTTAAGGACGAATCGTGAAAATAGCAGCGGCGTTTAAGCCCAGGGAATTAATGGGCATTCTAGGTGTTTTCCTGGTGCTGACGACGCTGGTGATTGGATTTTCCCCTCATTTATTGTATCAGACCGCATTATATATTTGGGTGCCGTTTTTAGCGTTGTTATTGTTTATTCCTATTTATTATCCTAAAAAAATATTCCCTGAATCCCCATCATTGCAAGTCCAGCCCCCCTCTCCGTCATTGCGAGCGCAGTCCCCGTGTCCGTCATTGCGAGCGAAGCGAAGCAATCCAGGTGTGGATGCTTTATTAGACACTGAACCTGGATTGCTTCGCTGCGCTCGCAATGACGCAGTACGTATCCTTAAAATTTTCATCGCCCTTGCCACCCTTATTTTGATTTATTTTGGATTGGGTCAAGGCATCTTATTGTATCAAACTGTCAGCTATGATGCAGGCCAACCCGGCACAGTGCAATTTGCTAACTCGGCGCAATTTTTATGGGCGAAAAAATTAGGCTTAATTTCTTGGTTAATTGCAAGTAGTCTTGCACTTGCCATGGGCGTATTTGATAAACAAAAAATGAGTGAATTTTTTGCACCCCTTTTTAAAAAATTTCCTCGTTATGCCTTGGTGATTGATACCGTGACGGCGCTATCTGTTAGTATTTTATTGCTGCTATTGCTCAGCATGGCTACATTTGAATTAAGCCGCGTGATTGTGGCTCTGCTAGGTTTTCAGCGACCCATATTCCCCGAATTAACCGCAATCATTTTATTCATCAGTTTATTCTCGGGATATTATTTTTTACGATTAAAAAAACGCAGCCAAACCTTGGCAGGCCATGGGGTATCCGTCGGACGGATATTATTTTCACAATGTATGTGGGTGCTGTTGTTATTACTGATTGGCCAGGGTGCTATTTTATTTTTTCCACAGGATGTGATTTTGCCGATCATGAAGCCGATTTTTAAAATATTTCCCCTGCCTTATGATGCCTCTTGGTTATGGGTCACGCTGAGCGCAAGTATTTTAAGCGCAGCTTTATTGGCACGTTTTTTGGTGCGAAATCTTGGGGGATTTTATATGTGGCAGGCTTGTTTAATTTTGATCATACCGGTAGGGTGTGCTGCAAGTTTTATATTGCCTTTAGGATTGTCATTTGTGCCCCAGGGTTATTTTGCACCGATTACCCTAGACAATGTGATTTATCAAGCAGGTTTTGGCCAGTTTTTTTTAATCAGTGCAGCTGTTTTACTGTTACTTTGCTTGGTTTATTCACCCTCCTTACAAATGGCTTGGGTAGATATTATGCCTCAATATATCGGACAAAGATTGCGAAGACTCCGAGCAACCATTGCCAAGCAAGGGCTTGGGCTGATAATTGTTATGGTGTTATACCTGTTTTTTACTAACGACAGTAACTACTTTTTTTGCAGTATTTTATTGATTTTCATGACTTTTACTTTGTTTTGTGTCAGAGTATTAATTTTTTTTATTTTTATTTTT
>CAZPAA010000121.1:0-6418 GCA_964584425.1 uncultured Gammaproteobacteria bacterium
GACGTGAGGCAAATAATGATGCAGTGAATGCAACCTTTGACGGAGCGCGAATCTCTTTCATTATCTATTGCCTGAATTATTTAAAGATCTATTCACAAGCCATTTCGAAGGTCATTCAAGGACAAACATCTCAGGAAGCGCGTGATTATATCACCGGACTTTCTTTGCATTATAAAATGCATATTTTCAAGGCGATCACTTTTGTGATTTTCAATGCCTCAGGTGAATTCAAGAGTAAATATAAAGCCTATTTGGGCCCAGCTCCTTTTTCCTGGGAAACCTTTGAGCATTTTGGCGCTGTGATGACAGATTCTTCACATAAATCCATCAGAATTTTTCAAGAGAATACTGTTTATGAGAGTATCGGCAATGTAAGGGAGGAGTTTTATAACAAACAGGTTATCGCAGAAACAGCGGTGGATAAAGTGATTGTGCATGATCTCGATAATTTGCTCAGTTTTTTTAAAATGATCAAAGAACACCATGTTGATAAAAAAGCCGATGTAGAGTTAAAGCCCCATCAATTTTTTTCGATTAAGGCGGTTACGAAAAGAGTGCTCGATGCTGCAACATTCATGAATCTTCTCAATTTAACCAGCAACATTCGAATGATCGCACATGATATCAAAGATTCCAGCCTTAATAAGAATGCTAAGAATGATTTTAATACAGCCTTGTTGCTTTATCCCGCGGCCTTGAAAGGCCCTAAAGTCAAGCTCGATAGAATGGTTCATGTTCACGCTGCATTACGGCGTTTAGAGATGATTGGTGAGCTTTTGACTGGAAAATTTTTTTCACCGGAATGGAAGGCGCTTGACGATAGTGTGGATTGGAATGCTTTTAATATTTTGCGCGATGTGATCGCACATCAAGATGAAGGTGACAATCATACCAAGGTTCAAAATCTTCTTCAAAACAAGAATCTTCTGTCAGCTATGCTAGACACTGATCTCCCGGAGCTTCATCAGAAATTGCAAATCATATGTGTGCGACGATACACTTTTGTTGCAACCTATCAAAAAGATAAGGAAGTTGAGTTTATTGATGCGATTGTTACCAAAGAAATAGAGCTGAATCAAATAGCGCTAGCAAATAACATTGCACCTCAACCTGTAGAAGCCAAGGTGAAATTAACGAAAGAAGAAAGATTGAAAAAAAGACAAGATGATATGGACGCAGCAGCAGCCAGAAAAAAAGAAGCAGCGGACAAATTACTTGGTTTAAATAATATTCGACAAGCAACAGCGATTTTTACTCAAAATTCAAACGGCGCAACACTTAACCCGAAGAAAAGGGTTCAGCTTGCTCTCGATGCATTGAACAATATCACTGAACTTTTGAAAGCAGAAGCGGGGATTCATCTTACAAAAATCACTGAATCGAACGTTATCTTGGATGCAATTCATAAAGACGAATTTCTCGAGGATGCTATTAATTACAATATTGAACAGTTTTTACAGCATCTTGAACGTATCAAGGATTATGAAGGCATTAATAATACCCCGATAATCGCCACGAATTATGATAGCCTACGTTATTTGCGTAATCATATCGCGCATGGGGCGCTTCTCCTTGACACTGAAGAATTTCGACCAGATATCGGGCCCCTAGAATATTCGGTCAAACAACGCAAGGTGGTTGTCGCACTCAAAAACTTTGTTATAAATTTTCCACCCATACTGAAAAAAGCCATGAATAAGATCGAGGAAAAGGAAAAGGAAAAGGCTCGAACAACAGGAAAAATGAGACAACAAAAGTAGACATACAAAACTTAACTGCGAACACTACGGGCTATACTTGCAATCACCTTAGCGGTATTTATATTCAAGGCCGGAATTAAGGTAAACTGCGTCCCGCCTAAATCCAGCCAAGTTTGCTTTGCACGTATGCCAATTTCTTCCAGCGTTTCTAAACAATCCGTCACAAAAGAAGGGCAGGTGATCGCTAAACGTTTAATGCCTTTTGCAGCCAGTTCTTGTAACACCTCTTCGGTATAAGGCTGCGTCCAGGTTAATCGCCCTAAACGCGACTGAAAACACGTTAACGTTTTAGTTTGACCTAAAGATAATTGCTGGGTAACCAATCGAGAAGTGTCATAACACTGCGCGCGATAACAATATCGATTTTTCTCTTGAATACGCGGGCAAGGATTATTCACACAACTTTTACAAATATCCCCCGAAGTTTTATACAATTGTCGCATCGGCAGACCGTGATAACTAAACAATAAATATTCCGGCTGCATGTTATTCAAATTATCTTGAATTTTATCAGCCATGATTTGAATATAATCTGCTTGTGCATAGAAATCAGTTATTATTTTTAGGGGAATAGTTGTCAACGATTTCACTTTATCTAAAATAGACTCGGTTACAGCGCTCGAGTATTGTGGAAACAACGGGACAACGATAATTTCTTCACAATTTTTCAATTCTACTAAAGCGCTTGCAAGACTAGGGTCACCATAATTCATTCCTAAACTAACCTGATAATCAGGCAAGACCTGTTGCACAGCTGTTTTTATCGCAACACTATGCACCATCAACGGCGAACCTTCAGTCGTCCAAATCTTCTGATAAGCATGCGCAGACTTGCCCGCCCGAAATGGCACAATCAACCCACGCACTAATAATGTCCGCCAGGGATTAGGAATATCAATAACCTTAGGATCAGATAAAAATTCTTTTAAATAATGTTTAACACTCGCAACATCAGCAGCACTTGGCGTGCCTAAATTAATCAAGAGGATGCCAATATTTGAATTCATATTATTTATGCTCTGCGCCGAGTTTTTTCTACAAAATCGCCTTTAAGTTGCCCGCAAGCGGCGTCAATTGTGGGTCCTCGAGTTTTGCGTACAAAGGTTTTCAACCCTTTTGCGCGTAAAATATTTTGGAAGGTGAAGATTTGCGAAGCAGAGGATCGTTTATAGGGACTCCCTGCAATAGGATTAAACGGAATCAAATTCACTTTCGCCGGCACATCCTGTAATAAATCGGCTAATTCATGCGCTAACGCTTCAGTATCATTCACCCCATCAATTAAAATATATTCGAATAAAATTTTCCGCTTTGGATGGGTAAAAAAATGTTGACACGCATCGATTAATTCTGCAATCGGATATTTTTTATTAATCGGCATTAATTGTGTACGCAGTACATCATTTGGCGCATGCAGTGAAACTGCGAGGGAAATATCTGTTTTAGCAGCCAATTCAAGCATCTGTGGCACCAATCCTGCAGTACTCACCGTAACCGTATGCTTTGATAAATTATAACCACAATCATCCAGCAAAATTTCAATCGCAGGGATCACGTTATCCAAATTGAGTAACGGCTCACCCATACCCATAAACACCACATTCGTCACCGAATAATGTCGTGACGCAATCCACATTTGCGCAATAATTTCAGCCGTAGATAAATTGCGATTAAATCCTTGCTTCCCTGTGGCGCAAAAATCACAATTGAGCGCACATCCTACTTGCGATGAAACGCACAAGGTCCCACGTGTACGCTCGGGAATATAAACCGTTTCAATCACATTCCCATCTTGCAAGCTAATCAACCACTTATGCACGCCATCGGGCGCGATGCTCTGGTGTAATATTTTTGGCGGCGTACAAGTGGTGGTATTGGGCAACAATTCCCTTAAGGATTTAGGCAAGTCATTAACCTGGGAAAAATCAGTTAAGCCCTCTTTATGTACCGCTTTGAATAACGTTTTTGCATGAGCAGGCTTAAAACCTTGTGCTATGACGAAATCACACAGATCGCTTTGGGTTTGACCGAAGAGATGGGGTATTGGGGTTTTCATGGTGCCATTCTAACATAGAGGCAAAACTCTTTCAGGGCTCCCGCCAGTTTGGAATATTCTCAGCGGGATGAGTTTTGCAATTTATCATGATATCCCCTCATCCGCCCTACGGGCACCTTCTCCCGGGGGGAGAAGGATCTCAGTCGTTATTCCTCGTGGTTAACAATAGAGATCCTTCTCCCCCAGGGAGAAGGTGCCCGTAGGTCGGATGAGGGGATATCCGGATAAAGCATCGTCTATTGGAAGTTGGGGGGCATTTTGGCCGATTTTGCGCTAGCCATGAGGACAAAATGCCCCCCAACTCCCAATAGACGATTGCATTTCCAACAATCATTTCCCCAACAATCAATGATTTTTAACCCACAATATGCTATCCTACCCCCTGCGGTTCAAGTGGTCCCCGCGCGACGTTAGGTTGTTAACCCTGTCAGATCCGGAAGGAAGCAGCAGTCGCAGCTGATCGGGTGCGTGGTGTGGCGACAAGGGCCGCTTTCACTATTTTTTTAGCCTGTTATAATCTTCCCATGAGTTATCAAGTCTTAGCACGCAAATGGCGGCCACAAAATTTTACGCAACTGGTAGGGCAAAATCACGTATTACGCGCCCTGAAAAATGCCGTTGATAGTGAACAGTTGCATCACGCCTATTTATTTACCGGCACACGCGGCGTAGGTAAAACCACAATCGCACGCATTTTAGCGAAATGTTTAAATTGCGAAACAGGCATCACTTCAACACCGTGCGAAACCTGCAGTGCATGCGTAGATATTCGCGACGGCAAATTTGTAGATTTAATTGAAGTGGACGCCGCCTCACGCACCAAAGTTGAACAAACCCGTGATCTCCTAGAAAATGTCGCCTACGCCCCCACCCGCGGTCGCTTCAAAATTTATTTAATCGATGAAGTGCATATGTTATCCACGCATAGTTTTAATGCACTGCTAAAAACGTTAGAAGAACCACCCGAGCATGTGAAATTTCTATTAGCAACCACCGATCCCGATCGCTTACCGATGACCATCTTATCGCGCTGCTTACATTTTCATTTAAAAAATATGCAAAGCGACACCATCAGCGCCCAAATGGCCCATATTTTAACCCAAGAAAATATTTCCTACGAAAAAGAGGCGCTAGATTTACTAGCCCAAAGCGCACAAGGCAGTATGCGCGATGCATTAAGCTTATTAGATCAAGCGATCGCATACGGCGCTGGCAAGCTTGAAACTTTATCCGTGCAAGAATTATTAGGCCATATTGATCCCAAAGCTATTTTGCAAATTCTACATGCGCTGCGTTTTCAACAAAGTGAAGCAATACTATCCGCATTATCTGCACTATTAGAACAGGGCGCCGATCCACAAGCCATTCTAGATGCGCTGATCAACGCATTCCATCAATTAACGCTGATCCAATTAGCCCCTTCGCATGCCGCACAAAATTCAGAATTAAATAGTTGCGCACAACAATTCTTACCTCAAGATGTGCAATTATTTTACCAAATCGCGGTGAATGGTCGACGTGATTTACCCTGGATGGCCAATGCGCGCTTAGGATTGGAAATGGTATTACTACGCATGCTAGCTTTTTATCCCAAAGAGCCAAGCCAACTTGAGCCGCCAAAACAAGAAACTAAACCGATACAAAATCGCGAAACACTCACACCCCCATCCGCACCCAAGGCGCAAGTGAGTGCGCAAAAACCAAATCCAGATACCCATTCAACTGGAAAATCCTGGGCAGACATCGCGCAAAATTTAAGCTTAACCGGACTCACCATGGCCTTAGCCACACACTGTGTTTTAAAGTCGATGACCGATCAACAAGTGCAATTATCCCTAGCCCCCCAACACGCACCGTTATTGAACGCATCATCCGCCACGCGCTTGGAAGAAGCACTCAGTAAATATTTAGGAAAGAAAATAAACATAAAGATCCACCTAGAAGATTTAGGTGTAGACTCTCCCGCAATACAACAAGCGCAAAAACAACAACAAGCACAACAATTAGCAGAGCAAGGCATCAAAACCGACCCACAAGTGCAAGCAATGATGGAACAACTTGGCGCAAGTATCGTGAACGACAGTATTAAAACATGTTAAAAAGGAATGAAAACTCGACATCGTCTATAGATTTTACGCAAAACCACACCGAAGCTTTTTCCAAACGGGTGGCCGGAGGGAAGCTTTTCGCGCGCAGCTTGCGAGCACGGAAAGGTTCCCGCAGGACCGGAGCCCGTTTGGACGGTCGCCAGAGTTTTGCGTAAAATCTATATACGATTCCACTGAACCAAAGGCAAAGAACACCAACTTGACTTAAGCCACCCCTTAAGTTAAGCTTCTTAACCACACTAAAGTAAGGAACCCAAAAAATGAGTGACAATGATTTTCAAAAAATTATGCAACAAGCGCAAAAAATGCAGGCCAATATTCAAAAAGCACAAGAAGAAATTGTAGCCCTAACCGTTGTAGGCGAAGCCGGCGGTGGCTTGGTTAAAGTAAAAATGAATGGTCGCCACGACGTATTGCGCGTCTTCGTATCCCCCACCATTTTAGGCCTAGGCGAAGAGACCAATAAAGAAGAAGTCGAAAAAGCACTTCTAGAA
>CAZPAA010000122.1:0-6408 GCA_964584425.1 uncultured Gammaproteobacteria bacterium
ATCCAAACATTTCTGATAATGGAACCAATGCACGGATACTTCTTCCGGCAGGCGTATCATCCATCCCTTGCAACACACCGCGACGGCGGTTGAGATCGCCCATGACATCACCCATATATTCTTCGGGTGTGATCACTTCGACTTTCATGATGGGTTCGAGTAATATCGCTTGCGCTTTACGTGCACCTTCTTTGAAGCCCATTGAACCGGCGATTTTAAATGCCATTTCATTGGAGTCAACATCGTGATAGGAACCATCAAACAGGGTGACTTTCACATCCACAACTGGATATCCAGCGATAACCCCATTTTCCATTTGTTCTTGTACGCCTTTACCGACGGCAGGAATATATTCTTTAGGAATCACACCGCCAACGATTGCGTTTACAAATTCAAAACCTTTACCGGGTTCTTGTGGCTCAAGTTTCAGCCATACGTGCCCGTATTGACCACGACCACCGGATTGACGCACGAATTTACCTTCTTGCTCAACGGTTTTCTTGATGGTTTCGCGGTAAGCCACTTGCGGATTACCGACAGTTGCTTCGACGTTAAATTCACGTTTCATGCGATCCACAATAATTTCTAGGTGTAATTCGCCCATACCGGAAATAATAGTTTGACCGGATTCTTCATCAGAGCGTACACGAAATGAGGGATCTTCTTGCGCTAATTTACCTAAAGCAATACCCATTTTTTCTTGGTCGGCTTTAGTCTTAGGTTCAACAGCGACAGAAATCACAGGTTCAGGGAATTCCATGCGCTCTAACACGACCACTTTGTCAGGATCAGTCAGTGTATCGCCAGTGGTGCTGAGTTTTAAGCCCACGGCTGCACCAATATCTCCTGCGCGAATTTCTTTAATTTCTTCACGGGTATTCGCGTGCATTTGGAGTAAACGACCAATACGTTCGCGTTTGCCTTTTACAGAGTTGTATACAGTATCGCCGCTATTCAATACGCCGGAATAAACCCGGATATAGGTTAATGTACCGACGAAAGGATCGGTGGCAATTTTAAATGCTAATGCTGCGAAAGGTTCTTCATCGCGCGCGTGGCGGGTTAATTTTGCATCGCCTTCTTCTGCGTCTTCAGCATCGCCCTCTACCGGTGGAACATCAATCGGTGAAGGTAAATAATCTAATACAGCATCGAGTACAGCTTGTACGCCTTTATTCTTAAATGCGCTACCGCAAAGTACTGGCACCAAATCATTCGCAAGTGTTCTAAGACGCAGACCTTTTTTGATGTCCGCTTCTGAGAGCTCACCAGATTCAAGGTATTGTTCCATTAATTCTTCATTGGCTTCCGCTGCGGCTTCTACCATTTCACTGCGAAGTTTGGTGGCTTCTTCTAATAAGTTTGCTGGAATATCGCGGTATTCAAATTTTGCGCCTTGAGATTCTTCATCCCAGAAAATCGCTTTCATTTTTACAAGATCAACCACGCCTTCAAATTTTTCTTCAGCGCCAATTGAAATTTGAATAGGAATGGCTGTTGCGCCTAAGCGTTTACGAATTTGCTCAACCACGCGCATAAAGTTCGCACCCGCGCGGTCCATTTTGTTGACGAATGCAAGACGAGGTACGCGGTATTTATTCGCTTGACGCCAGACGGTTTCTGATTGAGGCTCTACGCCTGAAACAGCATCGAATACAGCCACAGCGCCATCGAGTACGCGCAGTGAGCGCTCGACTTCGATGGTGAAGTCTACGTGTCCTGGGGTATCAATAATATTGATCCGATGTTGCGGATAATTTTGTGCCATCCCAGTCCAGAAACAGGTGGTTGCAGCTGAAGTAATCGTGATACCACGCTCTTGCTCTTGTTCCATCCAGTCCATGATCGCAGCGCCTTCGTGCACTTCGCCGATTTTGTGTGAAACACCCGTGTAAAACAAAATACGTTCCGTTGTTGTTGTTTTACCCGCATCAATGTGTGCCATGATGCCGATATTTCTATATTTATCTATAGGGGTTGCACGTGCCACAATATATCCTTTAATTAAACAAATTTAAAAATCAAAATCTCTATCATGCTGTTCCCCCTTTGAAAAAGGGGGGTGGGGGGATTTAAAGTTCTTTGTTGTAAAACAAATATCTTTAAATCCCCCGCCCGAAGCGGGCACCCCCTTTTTCAAAGGGGGACTATCTAGCATGCTCCGATTTATGCAATACCCCCTTTTTCAAAGGGGGATGAAAATGTTAACGAAAATGTGCGAATGCTTGGTTTGCGTCTGCCATTTTCTTCGTATCAATGCATTTTTTCACTGCTTCACCACGGCCGGCTAAGGCATCCAACATCTCAGCAGTCAATTGTGCGATCATGCCCTTTTCAGAGCGATTTCTAGCCGCACCGATCAACCAGCGCATGGCTAGCGCCAATTGGCGTTCGGGTCGCACTTCTACAGGAATTTGATAAGTAGCACCACCCACACGGCGGGATCTTACTTCTACAACGGGCTTAATTTTACCGAGTACTTTATTAAACGCTTCATCTACCGTCATTTTGCTGGTGTCAGATAGTTTTTCTAATGCGGTATACACAATATTTTCCGCAACAGATTTTTTACCACTATTCATAATGTGATTGATAAATTTTGCAATCAACACTGAACCAAATTTTGAGTCCGGTTTAATTGGATGTTTTTTTGCTACACGTCGTCTTGACATAATGAAACCTACACTTTAAAAAAATTACTTTTTATCTTTTGGTCGTTCCGCACCATAACGTGACCGACCTTGTTTACGCTTAGTCACGCCACTCGTGTCTAAAGCACCCCGAATAATTGTGTAACGAACACCCGGTAAGTCTTTAACACGACCCCCGCGGATCAGCACTACAGAGTGCTCTTGTAAGTTGTGCCCTTCCCCAGGAATATAGGCAGTCACTTCCATGCCATTACTAAGTAATACACGCGCTACTTTACGCAATGCAGAGTTTGGTTTTTTAGGCGTGGTTGTATAAACACGCGTACATACACCCCGTTTTTGTGGGCAGCGTTTTAAGGCTGGAACACCCACTACAGCTTCTCTGGACTGACGACTTTTGCGTACCAACTGATTGGTCGTCGGCATAATTCAAACTCCAAAATATTATGATATTTAACTAAAAACCTACGTCGCTATGCTCTGAATGCGGCAGTTTATAGTGCTTTGGCACTAGCGTCAAGGGGCAAGCGCTAAAATTCCCCGAAGAATCCCCCTTTTTCAAAGGGGGATCAACTAACCTAAATCTTCATTGGAAGAATTTAGCGCCTCACTCAATGCATTTTCGACTTCTTCTGCGGTGGGTTGGATTTCTGCCAACTCAACTTGCGGCCCCTTGCGTTTACTACTTTGGTAAGCCAAACCCGTACCCGCGGGGATCAGACGGCCCACAATCACGTTTTCTTTTAAGCCGCGCAACTCATCTCGTTTACCTGCGATAGACGCTTCCGTGAGAACCCGAGTGGTTTCTTGGAAGGAGGCAGCGGAAATAAAGGATTCAGTCGCAAGCGACGCCTTGGTGATACCGAGTAACACGGGATCAAACGTTGCGTTGATCTGCTCCGCATTCAAACCTTGATTCGCCTCTTGAACTCTGACCAGTTCTACCTGCTCGCCAGGTAAAAACCGAGTGTCGCCTGAGCTTTGAACAATGACTTTACGTAACATTTGACGAATAATCGTTTCAATGTGTTTGTCATTGATCTTCACACCTTGTAAACGATATACGTCTTGTACTTCGTTTACGATGTAATTAGATAACGCGTTAATACCGAGTAAGCGCAGGATATCATGTGGATTCGCAGCACCATCCGCGATGGTTTCACCACGCTCAACATGTTCACCTTCAAATACGGTGACATGGCGCCATTTCGGAATTAACTCTTCATGCACTTCGCCATTGCTACTCGTGATCATCAAACGACGTTTACCTTTAGTCGCTTTACCGAAAGTCACCACACCTGAACATTCTGCCAAGATTGCAGAATCTTTAGGCTTACGTGCTTCAAATAGATCGGCAACGCGTGGCAAGCCCCCGGTGATATCCCTTGTTTTTGAGGATTCTTGTGGCAATCTTGCGATAACATCACCCACACCCACCTGCGCACCATCATTTAAATTCACGATCGCGCCAGAAGGTAGGAAATAGTATGCAGGTTGTGATGTGCCACCTAAGCACACATCTTCGCCATTCGCATCGACTAATTTCACCATGGCGCGTAATTCTTTACCGCTACTACTGCGTTGTTTTGCATCGGTGATCACGATATTGGTCGTACCGGTTGCTTCGTCGGTTTGTTTTTGCATCGTGATGCCTTCAATCATATCGACAAAGCGTACATACCCTGCTACTTCCGTAATAATCGGATGCATGTGTGGATCCCAAGTGGCAATGATCTGCCCACCTTGAATCGCATCACCATCGGCAACGGTTAATACGGCACCATAAGGTACTTTATAACGTTCACGTTCACGACCATTTTCATCTAACACCGTGACTTCACCTGAACGTGAAACTGCCACAAATTTATTTTGGCTACGTTCTAGTAATTTCACGTTGTGTAATTTAACTCGTCCAGAAGATTTCACCTGAATATTATTCACGGTGATGGTTCTAGAAGCCGCGCCCCCGATATGGAAAGTACGCATGGTGAGCTGTGTTCCAGGTTCACCGATGGATTGTGCGGCAATAACGCCGACAGCTTCACCGATGTTGACTAAATGTCCGCGCGCTAAATCGCGACCGTAACAAGCTGAACATAAACCATAACGCGTTTCGCAGGTGATCGCTGAGCGTACAAACACTTCGTGTACGCCAAGTGTATCCAGTGTTTCCACTTTATCTTCATCCAATAAAGTGCCCGCAGTCATAATCGTTTCTTGTGTTTTTGGATCTAATACATCTTGTGATAATACGCGACCGAGTACACGCTCATGCAACGGTTCAACCACATCGCCACCTTGAATGAGTGAAGCAATACGAATGCCATTCGCAGTACCGCAATCTTTTTCGGTGATAACCAGATCTTGTGCCACATCGACTAAACGACGTGTTAAGTAACCTGAGTTTGCAGTTTTAAGCGCGGTATCAGCAAGACCTTTACGCGCACCGTGAGTTGAAATAAAGTATTGGAGTACGTCTAAGCCTTCTCTAAAGTTCGCGATAATCGGTGTCTCAATAATCGAACCATCGGGTTTTGCCATCAATCCCCGCATACCTGCGAGCTGACGGATCTGCGCAGCACTACCCCGTGCACCCGATGCAGACATCATGTAGAACGGGTTGAATGATTCTTGTGCAACGGCTTTACCAGTCTTATCCTTCACTTCTGCAGTTGAAAGACGTGCCATCATCGCTTTTGCTACTTTATCATTGGTACGCGACCAAATATCGACGATTTTGTTATAACGTTCACCGAAGGTCACTAAACCTGAGCTAAATTGTTCTTCAATGCCTTTGACTTCATCTTCGGCTTGTCTAACAATTTCGGCTTTTTCTTCAGGAATTTCTAGATCGTTAATACCGACTGAAGTACCAGAACGCATGGCGTAATAAAAACCGGTGTACATCAACTGATCGGCAAATATCGCGCTTTCTTTCAAACCTACTTTGCGATAACAAAGATTAATCAGGGTTGAAATGGCTTTCTTAGTCATTGTCTTATTAATGTAAGAAAATGGTAAGCCCCGTGGTAATAATTCAGACAATAATGCACGACCGACGGTTGTTTCAATCAGTTGTAAGCTTTCATCATCCGATGCGTTCACATCCAACATATGTTTGGGCAGACGCACTTTGACTTTGCTTTGGATACCGACTTGATTGGTGGTATAAGCACGATGTAATTCTTTTACATCACTGAAAATCATGCCTTCACCTAAACCATTCACGCGCTCACGTGTCATGTAATATAAACCTAACACCACGTCTTGAGAGGGAACGATAATCGGCTCACCGTTTGCGGGTGATAAAATATTATTCGTTGACATCATTAACGTGCGTGCTTCGAGTTGTGCTTCGATGGTGAGCGGTACGTGTACCGCCATTTGGTCACCGTCAAAGTCAGCGTTATATGCGGCGCAAACCAGCGGATGTAATTGAATCGCTTTACCTTCCACTAAAACAGGTTCGAAGGCTTGAATACCTAAACGGTGCAATGTGGGCGCACGGTTTAGCAGAACTGGGTGCTCGCGAATCACATCATCTAGAATATCCCAGACTTCTGCTTCTTCACGTTCCACCATTTTCTTCGCAGCTTTAATGGTTGATGCTAAGCCTAAGCGTTCGAGTTTACTGAAGATAAAGGGTTTGAATAATTCCAGGGCCATTTTCTTTGGTAAGCCGCATTGATGTAATTTCAAAGTAGGTCCGACCACGATCACAGAACGGCCTGAGTAATCTACACGTTTACCCAAGAGA
>CAZPAA010000123.1:0-6392 GCA_964584425.1 uncultured Gammaproteobacteria bacterium
CCGGCCAAGAGTTCGGTTGGGTTTTCAAATGGTCCTTTGACGACCGTAGGCGTTCCGTTCGAAAACGAAATACGAACCCCTTTGGAACTGGGGTGCAGGCCATCCAGTGAAAGCAGAACCCCCGCCTTGGCCAGCGCTTCATTGTATTTCGCCATTTCGGCAAACATCTTTGGATCTGGTAGAGCCCCTTGTTCAATCGTCTCCTCACTTTTGACCAGCATCAAAAATCGCATAAAAAATAAGAACTAAAGTCATGGCGCCATTGGAAATAGTTTCAATCACTCCGGTAAATGCATGGCCAAGACCGGTTAAGCTGACCGTACCCACAATGATCCCTGCGGTTGCGGTTGCAAGCGCGATGGTGATCATATTGTAACCGCCGATGGCTAAACTTTGTTTAATATCTTGATAGGTGTTACGCAGTGCGTGATGCAAAGTTTCACCCGTTTTTTTGATCACAACAAAGTGACGTGTGGCCATCATCAATAATAATGATAAGCAACTATAAAAAGCAGAAAGTCCAGGAGAGAGTTGCTTAATCATCAAACACCAGAGCAATATACCGATCGGTAATAAATAATATAATCCGGCTTTGAATGTATCACCTAAAGGAGGTAATTCGGTTAACGTGTCTACATCCAGTTTTTTTAAGGGTGGCACGGTGCGACTATAAAATAACAAGTAAACATACGCTGCAATGGCAGCGACAATGACAGCCGTGTCCGACATGCCTCTACCAAGCAGTTTCGGCAGCCACACTAAAATTTCATACAAGCCTCCCACCACAATACCAAAACCACTGGTAATCAGACCCCATTTAATGAGGCGCGCCTTCCAGGTATAGGTCGTTGTGACTTGAATGCTTTTCATATTGCTTTTCAATGCATCTAAATGCACCAAATAAATTAAGGCGATATAACTAATCAACGCAGGCAAAAATGCATGCTTAATAATTTCGACGTAGGGTACATTGATATATTCAACCATCAAAAATGCGGCGGCGCCCATAATCGGTGGAGTTAATTGTCCGTTGGTAGAACTTGCAACGACTACCGCTGCAGATTGTGATTTGGAATAGCCCGCACGTTGCATCATCGGAATCGTGAAAGTACCGGTGGTCACCACGTTTGCGATGGAAGATCCTGAAATCATCCCAGTTAATGCAGAAGCCAGCACCGCAGCTTTACCTGCACCGCCACGAATATTTCCTAATAATGCAAAAGCCATCGTAATAAAATAACGACCCGCGCCAGCACGCTCTAACATTGCGCCCAACAATACGAACATAAAAATGAAGCTGGTGGAAACACCCAGCGGCACGCCAAATACACCTTCTGTGGTTAACCATTGGTGGGTGATCAATCGCGTAAGTGATGCGCCCGCATGTGCAACCATACCGGGTAAATAAGGACCCACTACACAATAAATCAGCGCACACACCGCGATGATCGGTAAAGGTAAACCCATACAACGCCGCGTGCCTTCGAGTAATAATATGATCCCGACAATACCTACGATTAAATCCATGGTGGTCGGTGCGCCTAAGCGTAGGGCTAATTCACCATAAAAAATAAAAATATACGCAACACAGAACGCTGCAACAAAAGCTAATACCCAATTTAATTTGGATTGCGCTCGAAGCTCTTTGGTTTTGCGACCCATGGGATAAATCATAAAGGTTAATAGAATCGCAAACATCAAATGCACGGCACGCGCTTCGGTGTCATTTAAAATACCCACGCCTAACCAGAATGGCAGCGGAGAGTTAAACCATAACTGAAAAGCTGACCAACCTATCGCGACAAGAATAATAAAACCAGCAACGCTTGCAGAAAGGCGTTGATAACTATTGATTTTTCTTAACAGTGAAAATCCATGGATTTTTTTCGTCGTCGTCATAAATTATAACCACCCTTTTTCTTTGTAATAACGGAGTGCGCCAGGATGAAAGGGTGCAGAATTACCTTCTAACATCGATTCAATGGTTAAATCAGAAAAAGAACTCCGCACTTTTTTGAACACATCCAAATTCTCAAACACAGATTTGGTAATAAAATAAATCACTTCTTCACTCACATCGGCATGCGTGACGATGGTTGCTTTTAAGCCGAAAGTTGAAACAGGTTCAGGATTGCCTCTATATAATCCACCTGGGATTTCGGTGTAAACATAATACGGTTTACCTGCGATTAATTTTTGTACTTGCGGCGCATTAACATTGACGGGCACTAATTTGATATCGCAACGGGTTGCAGCTTCCACAATAGACGCATTTGGATGGCCTACGGTGTATAAAAATGCATCGATACGATTATCACACAGCGCTTCAGCATGCTCGCTTGCTTTTAATTCAGACGCAAATTGAAAATCATTGGTAGTCCATTCATACGCTTCCATCAACGCTTCCATATTTGCACGCTGACCTGAACCAGGATCGCCGATATTAATCCGCTTACCCAGTAAATCATCAAAGCTGTCGATACCAGAATCAGCTCTTGCTACCACGGTGAAAGGTTCAATTTGAATAGAAAACACCGCACGTAACTTAGGATTGCCGCGCCCTTCAAATACGGAGCTGCCGTTATAACTGTGAAATTGCCAATCGGATTGAACAATACCTAAACTCAGATCATTTCCAGCAATCGCATTTAAATTGAAAATACTCCCACCGGTTGCTTCTGGAGAACATAACAAATCGTAACTGGATTTTGAGGCTTCATGCTCAGCTAAACGACAAATCGCTGCACCCGTTGGATAATAAACCCCCGTGATCCCAGCGGTACCGATACTGACAAAATCTCTTTGCGCGTTTTTTTTGAAAGAAGGCCATTGGAGAGTGATAAATAAAATAATAGCAATAAGAATAGCTAGCCATATGTAGCGTGAACGTATTTTCATAAGAGCATCTTCTTTTGTTTGTAATCTGATTGACTTATCTGGACATATAAGTTCCCAGTCTATAGAAAACTTTTAGCGTTGGCAATATTGACAAATTATAAATTTTGCGGTCCTAAACACATTCGATTAACACCGGCGCGTGGTCAGAAGGACGGTCCCAAGCACGGGGCGCGATATCAATCCAGCAGCGTGAAATACATTCTGCAAGACGATGATTTGCAAGCATTAAATCAATGCGCAATCCCCGATTACCTTGAAAGGCAAAGGTACGATAATCCCACCAGGAATAAAGCGCACTCGCTTGAGAAAATAAACGGAAGGTATCTTGTAGGCCTAGATTCAAAATTTTCTTTAAGGCTTGGCGTTCTGCATCACTACACAAAACCTGCCCCTCCCACGCCTTGGGGTTATAAACATCTTGATCTTCCGGCGCAATATTAAAATCCCCCACGATCAACACTTTTTCATACTGCTTGAGGGCCTGTTGTATATATAGATATAAATGCTCTAACCATTCGAGCTTATATTGATATTTTTCGGAAAGCACCACCTGACCATTCGGAACATACACATTAATAATTCGAATCCCGTTCACCGTTGCGGCTAATAAACGTTTTTGTTCGTCGACAAAAGTAGGAAACGCCGTTTCAATCTCTTCACAGGGTTGTTTTGTTATCAGTGCGACTCCATTATATGTTTTTTGTCCTGACCAGATAGCTGAATAACCCGCGGCTTGAATATCCAAAATTGGAAAATCTTCGTTGATTTGTTTTAATTCTTGTAAGGCGATGATGTCGGGTGCATGATTGGGTAACCAACGTAATAGATGTGGAAGACGAACCTTCATTGAATTTATATTCCACGTGGCGATTTTCATTTTCATGTTCCTTTGAAGTGGTGCTTCTTAATCGAGGCGGGGAGGCATTTTGTCCTCACGGCTAAAGCAAAATCGGCCAAAATGCCTCCCCGCCTCGATTAAGAAGACTTTATTTTGATAATAAAGAATCATGGTACACTAGATTTTGTGAGCAATCACTTTTCAGTAAAAAATTTGAACAAATCTGTCACCCCGCAAAAACTGCGTCAACTGAAATAATGAAGATATGGATCTCTCACGCAGTTTTGTGCGGGGTCTGGTAAGTGCACTCAGCAAGTACGCTACCGGACCCCGCAGAAAACTGCGTGAAAGATTAATCTACTCGCTACTTCAGTTGACGCAGTTTTTGCGGGGTGACAGATTTGTTCAAGGAACTTATAAACATGATGGATCCACATACTACAATATTACGCATCGCACTGCCTGTGCCATTGCGTAAATTATTTGATTACTTGCCTATGAATAACGCGCCTACTCAAATCGGTGCGCGCGTGCTCGTGCCTTTTGGAAAACGTCGTTTGGTCGGCATATTAATGGAAGTGGCCAATAGTACCGACATTCCTTCCAACAAATTAAAAACCATCATTGACGTATTAGATGACGCGCCATTGTTTACTCCCGCATGTATGAATTTATGCATCTGGGCCAGCCGCTATTATCATCATCCCATTGGCGAAGTATTTAGCGCAGCCATGCCAACGTTATTGCGTCAAGGTCGCACAACATTTATTCATCCCGAATCACTTTCACAAAAAACCACACCCGCATTAGGATTGAATGTCGAACAACAACACGCGTTAGAAAAAATTGACGCAGCACAAAATTTTTCTCCATTTTTATTAGAAGGCATCACCGGCAGCGGCAAAACCGAAGTGTATTTGCAAGCGATTCATAAAGTGCTGTTAGAACAACAACAAGCTTTAGTGCTGATCCCTGAAATTAGTTTAACCCCACAAACACTATCTCGTTTTACCGCAAGATTTAACGTGCCCATCGCAGTGCTACATTCTAACCTCAATGAGAAAGAGCGCGCGATTGCGTGGCAGCAAGCACATCAAGGGATTGCACGCATTGTGATTGGAACACGCTCGGCGATATTTACGCCGATGCCGCAATTAAAATTAATCATTGTTGATGAAGAGCATGATTTGTCATTTAAGCAGCAAGATGGTTTTCGTTATTCTGCGCGGGATTTAGCCATCAAACGTGCGCAGCTTGAACAATGTCCGATTGTTTTAGGATCTGCAACGCCTTCATTTGAAAGTTTATTTAATGTGCAAATGAAACGTTATCAACCTATTGTGCTCACAAAGCGCGCAGGCAATGCACAATTACCTACATTTGATGTGCTCGATATCCGTAAACAAAAATTACAACAAGGTTTGTCGCATAGTTTGCTGAAAAAAATGCAATATCATTTGGAGAATGGCGAACAAGTATTATTATTTTTAAATCGTCGTGGATTTTCTCCCACGCTGATTTGTCATGATTGCGGTTGGGTTGCGGAATGTGCGCATTGTGATGCACGTTTAACTTATCATAAAAAGAAAAATATTTTGCATTGTCATCATTGTGAAGAACACAGCAAAGTGCCGCAGCAATGCAGTGCCTGTGGCAGTACGGATATTTTGCCGCTGGGATTTGGTACGCAACGGATTGAAGCGGTGCTGAATGAATATTTTCCGCAGTATAAAACAGTGCGCATTGATCGCGACAGTACACGCGGGAAAAATAAATTACATGATTTATTAGATGACGTGCAAAATGGGAAATATCAGATTTTAGTGGGCACGCAAATGTTGGCGAAAGGGCATCATTTTCCGCGGGTGACTTTGGTTGCGATTTTGGATGCGGATCAAGGATTACTCAGTGCAGATTTTCGTGCGGCTGAGCGGTTGGGACAGTTGATTATGCAGGTGGCTGGACGTGCCGGGCGCGCGAGTCTTGCGGGGAGCGTTGCGATTCAAACGCATCATCCGCAGCATCCTTTGCTGATGCAATTGATCAATGAAGGTTATCATGCGTTTGCGCAGAGTGCTTTGAGTGAACGTTCTATTGCAGGTTTGCCGCCGTATAGTTGTATGGCGCTGATTCGTGCGCAAGCGGATAATGAAATTGATCCGATTACGTTTTTGCAGCAGGCGCGTGGGTTGATGGTATCGGTTGAAGGGATACTGGTGCTTGGTCCGATCCCTGCGCCGATGCAACGTAAGCAAGGACAGTATCGTGCGCAATTATTGTTGCAGGCTGTGAAACGTGTGGCTTTGCAACAATTTATTAGCGAATGGTTGGTGCTGGTGGAAAATTTATCGGTTAAAGGTGTGCGTTGGTCGGTTGATATTGATCCGCAATCATTGGGGTAATGGAGGCAAAACTCTGCAAGCTACCGTCCAAACGGGCGCAGGTATGCGGTTATTGTTTTGGGTATGCACCCCAAAACAAAACCTCCGGCCATCCCCGCCTTCGCGGGGACAGGCTCCGTTTGGAAGGATCGCAGTGGTGAGAGTTTTGCACTTTTATTAAGAGATTAAGAGATCTAGGATCTTGATTATCCCCCTTTGAAAAAGGGGGTGCCCGCTTCGGGCGGGGGATTTAGAGATGCCTGTTTTACACGGAA
>CAZPAA010000124.1:0-6359 GCA_964584425.1 uncultured Gammaproteobacteria bacterium
GACTTTAGTTTTGGTGTTACTGGGTTTAGCTTCGCTAAAGGTGAGATAAGAAATAATGTGGACCTCTTCGTAGGGACGCAACATGTTGCGTCCAAGTGCTGGGGTAAATAACTGAACTACAGATCCCCACATTGTTTGTTACGGGGAATAAACCAAGTTATGTTCTCAAGCCAAGTCTGGGACGCAACATGTTGCGTCCCTACGAAGACCTGATTAAGGAGGCAATATGTACATCGTCGTTGGCTTAGGCATTACCGGCTTATCTGTCGTACGTTTTCTAAAAAATTTACATTATCCAGTCACCGTCATGGATACACGCATGAATCCACCCGGACTGACCGTGCTCCAACAAGAATTTCCTGAGGTTCCTTGTTATTTAGGCGGGTTTGATCCCAATGTACTCTCTAGCGCAAAAGAAATTATTTTAAGCCCTGGAGTTTCACTTGCTCATCCCGACCTCCAGGCCGCAATCAAACGTAGAATTCCCATCGTGGGTGACATCGAATTATTTGCGCGCGCAGCAAGAGCACCCATGGTCGTGATCACCGGCACCAACGGTAAAAGCACCGTTACCACTATGATTGGTGAACTGGCTCGTCATGCTGGGGTTAATGTCGCAGTGGGCGGTAATTTAGGTGAACCGGCTTTGAGCTTGCTTAATGATAATATCGATTTATATGTTTTGGAATTATCCAGTTTCCAACTTGAAACCACAGAAAATCTCGCGCCTGCCGTGGCGATTTTATTAAATATCACAGAAGATCACAGCGATCGTTATACCTACTTTGAAGATTATGTGAGAGCGAAACAACATGTGTTTAATTTGGCACAACTCGCAGTATATAATCGCGCCGATCCCCTCACAACGCCTAAAAACGCGATTAACCAAATTCAAAGTTTTGGTTTGGATGAACCGATTGGCGATAATTTAGGGGTCAAGACCGTTAAACATCAACCCATGTTGGTCTGCGGCGAACAAAGTTTATTTCCAGTTGCAAATCTTGCCAGTCAAAGACCGAATTTCGTCAACAATGCGTTGGCCGCACTGTCAGTTGCACATTATTTCCATTGGCCCATGAAACGCGCTGCGCAAACCTTACATGAATTTAAGGGCTTGCCACATCGCTGCGAATTAGTTCTGAATAAAAATGACGTGCGTTGGTATGACGATTCTAAAGCCACCAATGTCGGTGCTACCATTGCCGGATTAAAAGATGTCGCAGCAGATATCGAAGGCCAGCAAATTGTGATCTTAGGTGGTGTAGGTAAAGGCGCAGACTTCTCAGATTTGACTACGCCCTTAAGTCAATTTGCGAAGCACGTGATCTTATTGGGTGAAGCGCAGCATGAAATTGCAAATATTTTACCTGAGAGTCTCCAAAGAACACATGTCATTGATTTAAAACAGGCGGTCGACTTGGCTTGCGAACTCGCAAGTCCGGGTGATGCCGTATTACTCGCCCCCGCCTGCGCAAGTTTTGATATGTTCAAAGATTATAAAGATCGCGGCGAGCAATTTGTGGAATTGGTCAATGGAAAAAGCTAGTTTATCGCCTTACGATCGCACACTGTTTGTGTTAAGCGGGATCCTTCTCGCCATTGGACTTATCATGTTAACCTCCAGCTCCATGGCACTTGCGCAGAATCAAACGGGTTTTGCTTTTTATTACGCGCTGCGCCAATTTATTTATATGGCTGTGGGTTTGCTCGCAGGATTTGCAGTATTGCGTCTGCCGCTCAATATCTGGCAAAGCGCAAGCCGCGGATTATTATTGTTGGGTTTATTATTATTAGTTATGGTGTTGATCCCCGGCATCGGCCATGAAGTCAATGGCGCAAGACGCTGGATTGCCTTCGGCATTTTTAACGTCCAAGTGGCTGAAATTGCAAAACTCTTTTTGATTATTTATTTTTCAGATTATATTACCCGTCATCATTCAAATATTACCTCTCACACCTTAGGTTTTGCGAAAGCGCTCTGCCCTGCTTTATTGATTGTCGGATTATTATTATTGCAACCGGATTTTGGAACTGCGGTGGTCATTTTATGCACGGTTTTAGCGATGATGTTCTTAGCGGGGGCAAAGCTGCATTATTTTATTTTAATGGTGTTAGGATTAACCGGGATATTCGCGGCACTTGCAATCAGCGCACCGTATCGCTGGCAGCGCATCACCAGTTTTTTAAATCTTTGGGCAGATAAATTGGCAAGTGGTTTTCAGCTAACGCAAGCATTGTTTGCGTTTGGGCGGGGGGAATGGTTGGGCTTAGGTTTAGGTAGCGGCATTCAAAAATTATTTTATTTGCCAGAAGCGCATACAGATTTTATTTTTGCAGTGTTAAGTGAAGAGTTAGGGTTGATTGGCGGCATGGTGATTTTGGGCTTATACACTTGGCTGATTTATCGCGGCATGCGAATTGCGAAGCTTGCACTATCAGCAAGAAAATATTTCCAAGCGAATTTGGCGTATGGGATTAGTTTGTGTTTGGGCATACAAGTCATCGTCAGCATCGGTGTCAACACGGGTTTATTACCTACAAAAGGTTTAACTTTACCCTTGATGAGTTATGGTGGAAGTAGTTTGGTGGTGACATTGATTTTTATTGCATTGTTATTGCGGATTTCTCGGGAGAATCATTGATAATTTAGTTGTTTGTTCCAGCACCACAATTTTAGTGCGGTATGAGATGATTTGTGTGATTTATATTTAATTCGGGTCCGGTTTGCGCGTTATTTAATCGTGTTTCAATATCGATGTGTCCATTAATATGTGCCCAATCTTTTGCTGAGCGTCTAAGATGATCACGCACATTTAGCATTTCAGTTAATTTATCTTCTGGGCAGCCTTCTAGTAAAACATTCACCATATTTAAATGACCATTTTTTGCCGCCCACATCAATGGGGTATTCCACATGAGATCTCGAGCAACTGGGTTAGCGCCAAATTGTAATAATAAATTAACGGATGGTCTGTCTTGATTTTCAGTTGCGACGCGAAGCGGCGTTTTATTGAGTGGATTAGAATTTTTATTCGGATCGGCATGCCCCAATTGCAGTAAGGTTTTTATAATCAAGTGATATCCCGAAGCAACCGCATGTCCCAGTGCCGTATAACCTTGATGATCAGGAATATCCACCTCAACCAAAGAGGTATTGACTAATAAAAGTGCCACCAAACTCAAACGGCCCGATAAAGCCGCTAGCATTAATGGTGTTTGACCATTTGCATAGCGCGTATTTAAATATTGCCGCTGGGTTAGATCAGGTAATTTAGAGATAGCTTCGAGGGCATAAAATAAAGCGGTCGCATTTCCATTATCGATGGCTTGTTTAATCCAGGATGTGTAATCGTATATAAGATCTGACACAATAACACCTAAGTAAGGTAAATTATTTCAGAAAATTACCATACTTATGTTAGACAGTCAAGTTCAGCGCAAGGATGACACAAATAAATCTGCAGGAAAGCGCAACAAAATATTTTATTTTGCTATTCAAGCTTAAATTTTTAAAGCGTCAATGGCGTATATTTAGCCAAATCGTCCAAGGTATTAATCGCATCCTTAAACTTACTCTTAGGAGGCCCGTAATACCAAATATACGCAGGCGTTGCAACTGCAGCGCCTGCCGCACCGCCCACCAGGACACCGCCACCTACGATTCCAGTTGCAATACCCGCACTTAACACCGTAGTCGTTGCTCCTGCGGCCGCCCCAGTGGCAACCGTCGTGACTGCGCCCCAAGTAAATGCGGCTTGGATGACAAACCATAAGCTTACGCCAACGAGTTCTGCGATGAGTCCGATACCGGTGAGTGCGCCTAAAAGCAAACCTATAACAATCAGACTCCAAAATACAAACCGAGTAGCGGGATAATCGGATAAGGTTTTTAATTTATCCATGACACCTGTCTTAAATAATCTAAGGTCTGGTGGAGGGCCTTGATCTTGGAGTTCTTCAGCCTTGTTTTGCACTAAAATCAAAGTATTTACAACCTGAGTATTAAACTGATCACAAAGGCCATTAAATGCTAAACGCTTAGGACCCGCTTCGGATTTTGAGCCTTCCACTTTGTCTGCATTAAGCTCAGCATTAAGCTGGATTAAATAGGTGTCTAATGCGCAAAGCTGTTCTTCTAGTTCATCTAAGTAATCAGTATTTGCATTTGCAAGGTATTGATAAACATAATCGTTTTTTCTAGCCGCCTTAACTTTCTTAATCGCATTTACTAGGTGTATTGGAACATAGCTGATGGGCTCTTGGTGCTGGTCTTGCTGCTCATCGCCTCCGCCACCAGCCTGATAATAGTTACCACTTCCTTTAGCAAATGTGCTGCCTTGACGTGAATTGCTTCTGCTGGATGATTTGGGAGCGCTATCGCCAATTTGGGTAAAATTATCTACGCTGCCAACTATGTGATCAACTACTTTGTCTATAAGATCTCTATCGTCCACATCATCATCTGAAGAGGATGAAGAACCAATCGTACTACGCGTTAGTTTCCTATAGTCCGCTTCAACGGGTGTTAATGTTTCCAGCCATCCATTTTTACCAACAAAGGGTGAAGGTAATAGCTCATAGGGCTGTTTTCCTTCCTTATTCTTAAGCACTTTAGATGCACCTAATTTTATTAATCTTTGAATTATCGCTGGACTACCATCTGAGTTTTTTCCCTCATTAAATTTTGCAGCTAAATGCAAAGGAGTATTACCTTCTCCATCTTGTTGATTGACAATGCTTAAGCAATCCGGCGATAAAGTTTCTAAATGAATTAATATTGCATATATTGCTTGTTTATTCTCACTTCGCAAGGCCAAATGCAATGCATTGCTATCTGCATGGTAAGGATGTTTTATCCAGCCATATCTTAGAGTTTTGGTTTCTGGGAGGGTTTCATAACAAGGAGAATTTTCAAGACTATTAACGGTCAATTGATGCAACAATGTTTCTACAATCGCACCATTGCCTCTAGCGGCTGCAAATTGCACTGGGTTTAATTCTACAAAGTTGCCATTCGAGTCTGCTACCCTGATTTTTCTTTTGAGAAAACTTTTCCAAAAATCTCCAGGACCCGTCCAGTGATCCATACCAAAATTGGTACAACTCTTATCAAATCTGGATATCCATCGATTATCATCTACAGAATCATTTTGTGGTAATTTTTTTTCTTTTACTTCGGCAATTTTTTTATTACGAAATGCGATAAAGAGTCTCTCAATCTCAGCTGCATCTTCATCATCATCAATCGCTTGGACTAATTGCTCACATAATGCTTCTTGTAAAGGATCGATGTTTTGTGGAGATCTAGTTGGATCTGTGACCAAAGTAATAGACATATACTACTCCATGTTTTTGTGTATTTTATTAAGGTAGTATTATTTGGAATAAGGTCAAGCAATGTCAACTTAAGGTATGAAGATAAGAAAGCTGGCGACAGGATTCGAACCCGTGACCCACTGATTACAAATCAGTAGCTCTACCAACTGAGCTACGCCAGCATAGGGATTTATAGAAACTTGAGTGGGGTATCATAGACAATTTTTTGGCGAGATGCAATGCAAAACTTCCGCTAGGCCGCAAATTCCCCTGCCTTCGTAGGGACGCAACATGTTGCGTCCAGGTGTATGGAAAAAAACTGAATTATGGATTTTCAAGCAATAATGGATCATGAATATCATTTTTGGGATGCAATGCATCCCGATCCCACAAAGATGGATTGGATACAATATATTCAGCAATTCGTTGATAATCCCGTTCATTCCTTACAACATGCTCATAATAATTATGTTGCCATAATATAAGAATATCGCTGTTTTTTCTCACCCAGTTTGTCACACTGGCTTTGTAACTTCTCATCATTGTACCCAACGTATGTTTTTGTGATGAATTAATAATTGAAATAATTCCATGCAGATGATTTGGCATGATAACAAATGCACCCAGTTCAACATTTTGATAATGACGGGGGATCTCCTTCCAAAATAACTCCGCGGATTTGCCAATATTGTTTAATTCCATGACCGCATTTGTGATCTGCCCAAGTAAACAGCTTTTTTTATGCGTGCATATTGTGATGAAATACATGCCCTCTTGGGAATAATCATATTCTTTTAATCGCGTCCTGCGGCGATTTGGTTTTTTGTTGATATCCATATTATTTTATTGCGTGGATAAATTTAGACTATTCTGCCAAACCTAGCACCTGGACGCAACATGTTGCGTCCCTACGAGTTCAGTTTGTGATGAAATACATGCCTTCTTGGGAATAATCATATTCTTTTAATCGCGTCCTGCGGCGATTTGATTTTTTGTTGATATCCATATTATTTTATTGCGTGGATAAATTTAGACTATTCTGC
>CAZPAA010000125.1:0-6345 GCA_964584425.1 uncultured Gammaproteobacteria bacterium
TACACTTCCAGAAACACCTGGCGTTTATCAGATGTTGAATACGCAAGGTCAGACCTTGTATGTCGGCAAAGCCAGAGATTTAAAAAAACGGGTGAGCAGTTATTTCCGCGCGAATGTGCCTGATCCTAAAACTCAAATTCTTGTTAAGCAAATTGCAGATATTTCTATCACCATTACACAAACAGAAACCGAAGCGTTATTACTTGAGAGCAATCTTATCAAGCAATTAAAACCGCGCTACAATATTTTACTCAGTGACGATAAATCCTATCCCTATATTTTTGTTTCAACCCACCATGCTTTTCCGCGCATGGATCTGGTACGTGGCCGCATGAGTAAAGTAGGGCAGTGCTTTGGCCCTTATCCCAATGGCGGCGCTGCCCGCGCAAGTCTTCGTTTATTACAAAAAACTTTTTTATTACGACAATGTAGCGATAGTTTTTTTCAAAGCCGCAGCCGACCTTGTTTGCAATATCAAATTAAACGTTGCACCGCGCCGTGCGTCGGATTGATTGATGCCAAGCAATATCAACAAGATGTGAATCACGCGATTCAATTTTTAGAAGGCAAAGAAATTGATGTGATGAAAGATCTCAGCGCAAAAATGGATGAAGCAGCTCAAGCACAAGAATACGAGCTCGCCGCACACTATCGTGATCAAATTACTCAAATGCGTACCGTACAGGCTGAACAATATATTACCGGTCGCACGGGCAATGATGATGTGATTGTGGTGCAAATCGTGCAAGGCATTGCATGTGTAGAATTATTATCCGTACGCCAAGGTCATTTATTAGGCTCTCGCAGTTACTTCCCGAAAAATTCAGCGCAAGATAATGCAGATGCCATATTAATGGCATTTATCGGCCAACATTATTTAACTGCACAAGAAAAACAAATCATTCCTAAAACGATTATTACCGAAGTTGCATTATCTGAACAAATATTAATCGAAGAAGCACTCACAGAAAAATCTGGACGTCGCGTGCGTTTGCGTCAACAGGTTCGTGGCGAGCGTTTGAGGTGGCTGGAATTGGCAAAAGCGAATGCTACAAGTTCGATCAATGCCAGATTGCAAAGTGAAGCGACACTCTCTGATCGCTACCAAACCTTGCAAGAAGATTTAGGCTTGTCGGCACAGCTTACTCGGATTGAATGTTTTGATGTCAGTCACACGCTGGGTGAAGCGACTGTTGCATCGTGTGTGGTGTGGGGGAATATGGGTGCGTTGAAAAGTGATTATCGACGGTTTAATATTTCTGGCATTACTAAAGGCGATGATTATGCAGCCTTGCAGCAAGCACTGATGCGACGTTATACGCGGGTAAAAATGAATGAAGGTGCTTTGCCTGATCTCATCATTATTGACGGTGGAAAAGGGCAGTTGCGCGTTGCACACCAAGCATTAGAAGAAATGCAGCTGACCGATATTACGTTAATTTCAATGGGAAAAGGGCCGTTGCGTAAAAGTGGTACCGAAGTAATTTGGCAGGCTACGGCTGAAGGTGCTATCGTGCGAGATATTTCTGTGAAGGGACGACATTTACTCGAAGCGATACGTGACGAAGCGCATCGGTTTGCGATTATGGCACACCGGAAAAAACGTAATGATGCGCGTTTAGATTCCGCATTAGAATTGATCCCAGGATTAGGTGCGGTGCGACGTCGGGCGTTATTACGACACTTTGGTGGATGGCAGGAAGTTAAAGCAGCGAGTGTTAAAATGCTTGCATCTGTGCCGGGTATCAGTCAAGCTTTGGCGCAGAGAATTTATGATGCCTTACATTAGGTTATTCCCCCTTTGAAAAAGGGGGCTAGAGGGATTTGTATAGATCAAAAATCCCCCGCCCTACGGGCACCCCCTTTTTCAAAGGGGGATTTTCGCGGGTTTATAATACATTGAGATTGTCATATGAATTTGAATATTCCCAATTTACTTTCGTTGTTGCGCATTATCTTCCTGCCCATATTTGTTATTGTTTTTTATTCACCTTTTTATGGGCAATATTTAGTTTGCGCAGTGATTTTTGCTATAGCAGCACTCACAGATTGGGTCGATGGTTATTTAGCAAGAAAATTAAATCAAATGACATCGTTTGGTGCCTTTATTGATCCGGTTGCGGATAAATTAATGGTTGCTGTGGCATTGGTATTGATCGTCGGTGCTTATGCAGATCCCTGGTTGACGATTCCTGCTGCGGTGATTATTTGTCGGGAAATTGTGGTATCCGCTTTAAGGGAATGGATGGCAGAATTGTCATTGCGCGCGCATGTGGCTGTTTCTTTGATTGCTAAATATAAAACAGCCTTGCAAATGATTGCGTTATTATGCTTACTGATTGCTAAAACGTTGGATTATCATTTTATTGTGTTGAGTGCTTACGTCTTACTCTATATTGCCGCGATTTTAACTCTTTATACGATGCTGATGTATTTGCGCGCCGCTTGGCCGCATTTGATTAAGAACTCATAGTTTTTTTACTTTTGATCTTTGAAATGAGGCAAAACTCTTATCGGGCGTAGCCCCCATGTCACTCGTTTGGCTCGTTTACGAGGTAAGAGTTTTGCACTTTTATTAACAGAAGGGGAAAGGTTTAACTCTGGTTCGTAGGGACGCAACATGTTGCGTCCAAGTGATGGTGCGGCAGAACAATTTATGTGCTCCACAGAATAAAAAGAAAGATGATTTCCGGGAATTCAGACATATTTTCACTTGATAACTCTGGACGCAGCATGCTGCGTCCCTACGAAGGCGGGGTTAAACCTTCCTCGGGCCGCTTTTCGCGCGCAGCTTGCGAGCATGAAAAGGTTCCCGCATACCTGCGCCCGTTTGGATGGATGTCTCGAATAGAGTTTTGCCTCACTTCTCTCGCACAAAACGATTTTGTTGACAACAAGGGATCCCTTTTCGTAAACTGCTGCCTTGTGCGGGAGTAGCTCAGTTGGTAGAGCACAACCTTGCCAAGGTTGGGGTCGCGAGTTCGAGTCTCGTTTCCCGCTTATTTCTAAATGTCGCGTGGCTGGGTGGCAGAGTGGTTATGCAGCGGCCTGCAAAGCCGCGTACATCGGTTCGATTCCGTTCCTAGCCTTTTTTAGATTTATCTTTATGCCCAGGTGGCGGAATAGGTAGACGCAAGGGACTTAAAATCCCTCGGGACTTAACCTCCCGTGCCGGTTCGACTCCGGCTCTGGGCATTCTAGGATTCAATGTGATTTTTAGTATTATTATCCCCACTTACAATAACGCTCATACTTTATCTCGTGCACTAGATTCTCTGAAAGTTCAAAACCAATTGATTAAAGAAGTGATCATCGTCGATGACGGCTCAAAAGATGATACAAAACAACGGGTAGAAACTTATCAAGCATACTTGCCAATTATTTACCAATATCAAGTGAATCAAGGGCCCTCAAAAGCAAGAAACTGGGGGCTTTCAAAAGTCACGGGACAATATGTGATTTTTTTAGATGCAGATGATGCTCTCAGAAGCGCGATTTTAAATGAATATGCTATACAATTTGCTGAAAATCCCAACATCAATATGTTAATCGCCGGCAAACTAGCGATACACCCACACCAGCGCAAAGAAAAATACCCCATGAATTACCAAGGTGCTGGAAAAAATATCCTTTCCCAATATTGGCGCGGTGATTTTAACTTTAATACCGACGCCTGCGCCTTTCGCGCAACCCTTATTGAGTCCACCCGGTTTCCTGATTCAATCCGCCACGGTGAAGACATTGTTTTTTTCAGCCATGTGATGGCCAAGGCAACCTTAAAGACCCTGCATACAATAGCGGTCGATGTGTATTATCACGCAGACAGTTTAAGAAACCAAACCGACTCGTATTTTAAAGAAGCTGACCAAATGGTGGATTTATTATTCAACCCACAAATCATTCCAGAAGATTTGATGCGTTATAAAAATGAAGTGAGGGCCCTGCGCTTGCTAGGTTTAGCGGTGAGGGCGGTTAAGGTAAAACAGCGTAAAGATGCGCTGCGCTGGTTATGGCAAGCCATACAATTGCAGCCACAATTATTGCTTCAAGCAAAAACCCTCAAAACTTTACTGCGATTGATTTGAGTTCTCATAAACTTCCACTGTGTCGCCATTTTCATTCACAAAAGTTTTTATCAAAACCAAATGATGAGCAGCAATATAAGCGCGCAGCTTAGGATCGGTATCTTTACTGACCAGCGCTAAATAATCAAAAGAGGGCACATAATCCTGGTTGAAAAACCGAAAATGTTTGCCGTAATAACTGATCTGTCGATTGTTACTGTAATTTTTCGTACTTTCAGGGATATGTAAAGACAACCAAGTGCCAGCTTCCTTCAAATATAATTCAGAGGGTCGAATTGAAATCAGATTATCACCTAACATATAAACGAGCCATGCAACAATAACCGGGAAAATCCAAGTTTTGCGCACTTCCCAAGATTTATAAATCGCATACAAGCCAAATGGCGCCCATAAACCCACAAGCAATGCCACCGGCATCAAATAGCGCTCAGACAGAAATAGATTCAAAGCTAAAAACCCAAATAGCACAACAATATAAATAAAAATAAATGTCATCACGGTTTGTCGTGCTATCCCCGCAGGAATAGATTTTTTATAGAAAGCGTAGCCAGCTAGGATGCTATACAGGGGGGAAAGTAAAAAGAAAAAGCGAAGCAAGAAATAAAAAACCAGTCCACCGAAGACAAAATAAATTAATTGTTGATCGTTCACATAATCGGGCAAGATGGGGCGAAATAACGCTAATTTTTTTGCAATGGCACCCGTAAAATCAAAGTGTAATGCCGTTTTAAACCAAACGTTAGCAGATAAGAATTCAGTAATAAAAACATGGAAATTAAGAAAATAAGCGATGATCACGATGAATATCAAACAGAGAGTCACTGTATAGGCATCTATCATGTGCATTAAACGTTTATGAAAAGGGGGTGATTGCGTTGGCAATAACAGCACGAAGGGGGCAAAAATCATCAAAAATATCGCTTCTGTTCGAAACAAAAATGCAATAAGAATACAAACATTCCAAGCAATTGCAAAGCCAAGCTTGCGCTTTTGCGCATAAAGAATTAAAAAATACAGCGCATAAAGCATAAATGCCCAATGCCCAAAATCACGCACAATAGAAGCGCGATAATCGTTAAGTCCAGTAAATAGTAAAATGATAATGGCCGCACAGACTTGCACCCCAAAATTGCCACCTAGAAGTTTGACTAAAGTGATAAATCCAGTGACAACCAAAGTGCACAGTACGATATTGAGCAGCAATGCAGCCGATTCTAATGATAAATGCGTCAGCTGTTGTGTGAGCGCAATTAATATAGAATAAAATGGCCAAGAATAAACGTCGGTCGCAGCATGCAATCCACCCTCAATAAAACTTTTGGCAACGTTGAGGTATAAAATCCCATCATTATTAATAAGTGCGGTTGAATTTAACCACAAAGACAGCGCAATACTACCTAAAATCGCGAATATGTAGAGTGTAAACGTGGGCGCGCGCGAGAATGGGTTCATCAGAGTCCCTTGACCAAGAATGCGGAAAGTCTATCAGTCTTTACTGACTTAATCAAACTACTTGCGCAACTATTTTCATGCTACACTTTGCGTAAGTTTAAACAAGGACAGTGTGTAATGCGGTTAAAGAAAATTAAATTAGCGGGTTTTAAATCTTTTGTTGATCCCACCACAGTAGAATTAGCAAGCGATCGAGTAGCCATTGTCGGCCCGAATGGCTGCGGCAAATCGAATGTGATCGACGCCGTACGCTGGGTGATGGGGGAGTCTTCTGCAAAGCAATTGCGTGGCGAATCCATGGCCGATGTGATATTTAATGGTTCGATTGGTCGCGCCCCTGTTGGCCAAGCATCAGTCGAATTGTTATTCGATAACAGTGACGGTAGTTTAGGGGGTGAATACGCCGCCTTTAATGAAATTGGAATTAAGCGCACCGTCACCCGCGATGGTCAATCCAATTATTATTTGAACAACGCCCGCTGTCGTCGCAAAGATATCACCGATATCTTTTTAGGCACAGGCTTAGGCCCACGTAGCTATGCAATTATTGAACAAGGCATGATTTCACGCCTCATCGAAGCCAAACCCGAAGACTTGCGCGTATTCCTCGAAGAAGCTGCAGGCATTTCAAAATATAAAGAACGCCGCCGCGAAACGGAAAATCGCATTCGTCACACCCAAGAAAATCTAGATAGATTAAGCGACTTACGCGATGAAATTGCAAAACAATTGACACGCCTAGAAAAACAAGCCGAAGCTGCAAAAAAAATAAAAGAAAATAAGAAAAACAAACACAAACACAAACAGA
>CAZPAA010000126.1:0-6317 GCA_964584425.1 uncultured Gammaproteobacteria bacterium
AAACGGATAAAGCACACTGATATCGACATTTTCTTCTTGCCGAGAATGAATCATTGCATTCGATGCGCTCGCACGTCTTGCTTGTACAAAAATAGGATTTTTTTCTAAGAGATCTTGTAACTGGGCATGGGTGGGTTCGACCGTTGCATGCGCATGATCATTAGCCATCATCCAATAAATATGCATTTTAGTTAATAGTTCATCTAGGATTGGTCCTTTAAAAATATCCACTGTGCCCGGAAATTTTTTCGAAGGGGGATCTGTAATCAATCCAGTACTATTCACCGCAAGCCCAGTCCAAAAATATTCCAAAGGAATGTTCATCTCATTCATAAACGTATGCACATAAAAAGAGCCATTATTGCGCCAATTGTTGAGCATATCTGAGTGAAAGGCATATCCTAAAAATTCACATGACTTCCGGATACAGGTTTCTTGAAATTCGCTTCTTCGTAAAGCGTAACCATCTTGGATCATATACGGAAGATTATTTTTTTTAGCCATGTGATAAATATGAAAAGACCTTTCCCAATGCGCCTGCGAATAAGCCTGCATCTGTTGCAAATCATTCGGGCTTTGCAATAATAATTCTTGTGCGTCTTGAAGCGACAAAACCATTTGCTCCGACTCTTTATATGAAAAAACATTTTTAATTTTTTTAGCGTAACAAATAATTTCAGATTGTAATTGCGAATGTGGATCGCGGATCGTAAAAATCATTTTATCGGTAATAGCAAATAACGCTTTGACTTCATCTTCACTAAACCCACCGGGATGTTCTCTGGTTAATATATTCAAAGGTCGCTTAGGGGTTTTCCCGAGTAATGTCATCGCATAGTCATACCATGCCTTCATGCCTTTTTCAAAATCATCTGTAAGGGGTGCAAGCCAATTCACTATTTTCCCATTACGGGGGAAAAAAGAAGTGCTAATTTGTCCGTCTGCGCCGTGACTTAAACTGATTTCATATGCGGTGCTTTCAGAACGGGTTATTGCCATGATAATTTGGAATTTTACTTGATGAGTTTCAACTAAATTTTTGACTAATTGATAGTATTTCATTACACACCTACTTTTAAATTTTAAAAATGAAAAGTTAAGTGCAAAATGATAATAATCATCAGAAAGAAAAAGTATAGGGGAAACCCTGAATTTTAATTGGCTAAATACCCTAGGGGTATTTTACATAGAATTTTATTTTTCTTTGAAGATACGCTTCGCGCGTTCTTTCTTTTTCATTTGTCTTGGCGTGAGTAGATTGCGACGTCCTGCGAATGGATTCTCTCCGGATTTAAATACTAATTTTATCGGGGTTCCTACGAGTTTTAGAAAATGTCTGAACGTATTGATTAAATAACGTTGATAAGAAACAGGAACATGATCAACTTGATTGCCGTGGATCACAATCACGGGGGGATTATGTCCGCCGGCATGGGCGTAACGTAATTTTATGCGTCTTCCTTGCACCAGCGGCGGAGCGTGATCTAGAACCGCTTTTTCCAAAATTTTTGTCAGTAAATTTGTGTTTAATTCTTTGTAGGCGCTCTTGTAGGCTTCTTCTACGGCTGGAAATAAATTTCCAACATTGCTACCGTGTTTTGCTGAAATAAAAAATATTCTGGCAAAATCTACAAAGCCTAATTTTCGATCTAACATGGTTTTGATTTGACTGCGCGCATAATCATCTAAGCCATCCCATTTGTTTACCGCAATCACGATCGCGCGTCCGGCTTCCAGAATATAGGCCAGAACATGTAAATCTTGGTCGGTTAAATTTTCTTGGCTATCGATTAATAAAATACATACATCTGAAGCATCAATCGCTTGCAGGGTTTTAATCACGGAAATTTTTTCAATGTCTTCATGGATGCGACCGCGTCTTCGTACCCCTGCGGTATCAATTAATGTGTAATGCACCCCCATGCGCTCAAATGGAATGAAAATGCTATCGCGGGTGGTGCCGGGTTCATCGAATGCAATCACTCGATCAAAACCTAACATGCGATTGACCAGGGTCGATTTACCTACATTCGGTCTGCCGACGATGGCAATTTTTATTCCTTGAGGTGGGGCTTCAATCTCCACGGCTTCTTCAGGTAAACTTTTTAAAATTTCGTCTCTTAAATTAGCAATCCCTCTATTGTGACTGGCTGCAACAGGAGCAATTTGTGAAAAACCGAGGGAGTGAAAATCAAACGTGACTTCGTGCGTCTCCAAGCCATCTATTTTGTTGACCACTAGAATGGGAATTTTATTAATTTGGCGTAAATAACGTGCGATATATTGATCTGCAGGCGTTAAGCCAGCGCGTGCATCCACTACGAATAATACGACATTTGCTTCATCAATCGCCTGCTCGACTTGGCGCACGACGACGCTTGCAAGTCCTTCTTCACCCCCAACAAATCCGCCGGTATCAATTAAGAGTACGTTTTGTCCGTTAAGTTCGGTGTGTGCATAATGTCTATCGCGGGTCACACCGGCATGATCGGCAACAATCGCCGAGCGTGATGCGGTTAAGCAATTAAATAGGGTCGATTTACCGACATTGGGCTGACCCACAATTGCAATGACTGGGATCATGATGTGCGAATCGGCGCTAGGCGAACTAGTTTTCCATCACTAGAGAGGACCAGTAATTGCCCGTTTATCGTCACAGGCGCCGTATTGATTGCGCTGGAGTCTGCCCGAACACGCCCTAATAATTGTCCATTCGATGCCAGCATTAAATGAACATAGCCCTCATAATCACCCACAGCCACCATATCTTCGTATACGGCAGGTGCGCTCACTTCGCGGTACAATAAATCGGTTTGTTGCCACAAGGTGTCTCCGGTTTCTCTGTCAAGCGCCCAAACCACGCTGTCATCATCGGTGATAAATACCGCATGTTCATCCACTGCTAAACCTTTATAGGAAGAAAATGATTTCTCCCATAATAGGCGATGCGACAGTGTATCCACGGCGATTGCGCGACCTTGATAGTTCACGATATACAATATATTTTCATAAATGGCCATGCGACCGTTGACATCAACCACCCTGTCAATTTCAGAGCGGCCACGAGGATAACTGACCGCTTGTTGCCATAATAAACGTCCGGTCTCTAAATCAAGTGCAGAGATAAAACCATTGGCAAAACCCACATACACCACGCCATTATGAATAATCATGGGCGCGCTGCCGCGTAATTGCAGTAATGGTGCGGTTTGTTGATAACGCCATTCAATCTCACCGGTTTTGGCATTAAGGCCATATACACGGCTGTCTTCGGTTAATGCAACGGCAATCCCATCAGCGCTTTGTGGTGGGGATAAAATTTCGCTGCTCAGATTTGTGCGCCACAATTCTTCACCTTCATCTTGTGAGAAGGCAATCACTTGACCTTTACTCGTACCCACCAACACAATACCTGAGCCTGCCCCTGCACCCCCAGTAATATCTGCATCATCAGGACTTGTGCGCCAAACCCGTTCAAAGTCATCATTCATCAGGCTTGCGAACACATTGCCTTTGTAATCTGCGGTGTAAATAAATACGCCTTCTTCTGCTTTGCGCAAAGCCGCTTGTAATTGTAAATACATATCGCCATCGCCGCTGCCCGCATTCATGCTGTCGGTGTTTTGCCAGTCAATATGTTCCTCATACGTAGTCAGCGCTTGGGGTGGATGCTGAATATTTTCAGATTTTCCACAACCGATGATTAACATAGCCAGGACAAGGGGAAGAATTCGATGCATATTCATAACTTATCCTTGTGGCAGTGCATCGAGCTTAAATTGTAATAAGTGCGCTTCTAAGCCGATGGTGGTATACGCTTTCAATGCAGCGGCGTAAGCCGTGCGCGCATCTGCATAACGTTTTAATGCGAAATAGGCATCGCCTTTGACTTCATCATGTAGTGGCTGATATTCGCCGGGTTCGATACCTTCTAATAGTTTTAACGCAGCGTCGGGTTCAGATTGGGCTAACTTCACTTGTGCAAGACGTGCTCTTGCGATGTCTTTGGCAAAAGGAGAGCCTTTATCAACAATCCAAGATAATTGCGCATCGGCGGTTGCCAAATCATTTTTTAATACCGCATCATGCGCGAGAATTAATGCAACGGTATTGGCATAAGGCGTATGCGAATAATCTTGTTGCAACTGTTTGACAAAACCGTTGGCTAAATCCATTTGCCCTTCTTCATGCGCGCCGAAGAATTCGGTGAATAATGCACTCGCGGCTTCGGTGTCTTTTAATCTTTCGTGGGTGTAATACTTCATGCCAGCGAACGCCAGAATTGCGATCACGAGCGTTGCTAACACCCAAGTACGATTTTTTTGCCACCAGACTTTAATCATCATGACTTTTTCTTCATCCGTTGCGATTGCGTTCACAAATCCCTCCTAAAAATTGAATAAGTTCCTCTAACGAGACACGGCTGTTGAAATCACCACGCAAATCCTTGATGGCAATTACATTTTCCTTAATTTCATCCTCACCTAAAATCAGAGCGCATAAAGCACCGCTTTTATCCGCACGCTTAAATTGACTTTTTGCACTGCCTAAACCCGCATTCAGGGTTAAACGTAAATCTGGCAGCGCATCGCGTAAGCGCTCGGCGATAATAAGACCCGATTGTACTGTACTTTCGCCTAATAGTACAAAATATGCGTGGGGGGCTTTGGTTTGATGAGGCTCACCGTTTAGATGCATGAGATCAATGAGTCGCTCTAAGCCTAAGGCGAATCCTACCGCGGGTGTGGGCTCACCGCCTAATTGTTCAACTAAGCCATCGTAGCGCCCGCCTGCGCACACAGTGCCTTGCGCACCTAATGCATCAGTCACCCATTCAAATACAGTTTTTGTATAGTAATCAAGGCCGCGGACTAAATGCGGGTTAATAGTGTAAGGAATGCCAAGGGCTGTGAGTGCGCTTTGGAGTTGATTGAAATGCGCAGCTGATTCTTCATCCAAAAAGTCTAATAAACGGGGAGCGTTTTGGATAAGCTCACGCATGGCTGGATTTTTACTGTCTAAAATGCGCAAGGGATTGCTGGCGAGACGGCGTACGCTGTCTTCATCCAATTGATCGGCGTGTACATTGAGATATTCGATTAAATCCTTGCGGTGGTGCGCGCGAGTATCGGGTGTGCCTAAAGAATTAATTTCTAAGTGCAGCTTTGAATCTACCCCTAACATACGCCATAAACGATAAGTCGCGGCAATAATTTCTATATCGACGTCAGGACCTGGCATGCCAAACGCTTCCATGCCGAATTGGTGAAACTGGCGCTGGCGGCCTTTTTGTGGACGTTCATAACGGAACATGGGGCCCATATACCATAAACGTTGGGTTTGCTTAAATAAAATCCCATGCTCGAGTGCGGCGCGTACGCAACTGGCTGTAGCTTCGGGGCGTAAGGTTAAGGATTCGCCGCTACGATCGGTGAAAGTGTACATTTCTTTGCCGACGATATCGGTATTCTCGCCGACACTGCGGCAAAATAAAGAGGTTAGTTCTAATAATGGAGAACGCATTTCCTGATAGCCATAAGCCGAGGTTAATTGGCGTAGGATAGATTCTAGGTATTCCCAGTCTCCTATTTGTGCGGGCATGATATCGTGCATGCCGCGAATGGCTTGGATGGTTTTCACGGATTCGTCTTAGTTTATTAAAAAAACACAGAGTATATCATGATTCTGTTTGCAAATCGCTGGGCTTTCCTTGCAAGATCTTTATTTTTAATAACAAATCTGTGCGCTTCGGATCTTGTTGCAAAGCTAAATCGGCGTAATATGCAGCTGTTTTGTCATCTGCCATTTTTGCGCTGCAAAGCGCGGCATTTTCATAAGCACTGACGGTTTGTGGATAATGCGGATCCTCCATCGCGCGCAGAAAATAAAGCATGGCGTCTTGATATTCTCCTTGTGCGCATAAAAAAGCCCCGTAATTATTATTCGTTCTACCCGCTTTAGAATCTATTTTTAAAGCGTGTTGATAGGCATGATCTGCTGCATGAATATCCCCTACCGTTTGGTAATAATAGGCGAGTGCCAAATGCGTCTTGAGTAAATTCGGCGCCTGATGGGCCGCACGCAATAATTTTTCCCGCGCACGTAGGCGATCATCTTGGGCTAAATAACCAAGACCCAGCTCTACGTTATAACTTGCAGCGGTTAAATTTTCAGGAGATTGTTTGTATGCGCAAGCGGATAGGAGTAGTGGGAGAATGATGAGTATTATTTTCATGGCTTCCTGCTTATGTTGGTGTTATATCCCTCATCCGCCCTTCGGGCACCTTCTCCCAGGGGGAGAAGGATCTCTCTCGTTA
>CAZPAA010000127.1:0-6316 GCA_964584425.1 uncultured Gammaproteobacteria bacterium
AGTTTGGGTAATCCGATTACTTGTATTGGTATTCCCAAAACCATCGATAATGATTTAGCCCTAACCGATAATTGTCCAGGCTTTGGATCTGTTGCCAAATATGTTGCGATTTCCATGCGTGAAGCAGGATATGATATTGCTTCAATGGCATCGAGTAGCACCAAAGTATTTGTGATGGAAGTCATGGGCCGTCACGCAGGCTGGATTGCCGCGGCTACGGGACTTGCGCATGAAAATCCACTCGATGCACCACATATTATTTTATTCCCTGAACGTAAATTAGATGAATCCGCATTTTTAGCCCGGGTTAAACACACGGTTGAAACTTTAGGTTTTTGTACAATCACTGTCTCAGAAGGCGTGAAAGACGCCGCAGGGAAATTCTTAAGTGACCTCGGTACTGTTGATGCATTTGGACATAAACAATTGGGCGGTGTTGCGCCAGTGATTGCACAAATGATTAAAAATCAATTGGGATATAAATACCATTGGGCAGTGTTAGATTATTTACAACGCAGTGCACGGCATTTGGCTTCTGCTATCGATGTTGAGCAAGCTTATGCCTTGGGCGCCGCCGCGGTTGAATTTGCAAAAGCAGGCAAGCATGCGATTATGCCCATTATTGTCAGAGAATCCGATCAACCTTACCGTTATCGCATTGACAGCGCGCCACTCAAAGATGTTGCGAATCATGAAAAATTAATGCCGGATAACTTTATCACGCCGGATGGATTTCATATTACTGAACAATGCCGTCGTTATATTGCACCGCTTATTCAAGGAGAAGCTTATCCGCCTTATGAAAATGGATTACCCACCTATCTGCGCTTAAAAAATCAATTGATTAAGGAAGTCACATGTTGCTAAAAAAAATCTTGTTCACGACATTGATCATCTGCTTTTCTTCTCTATCATTTGCTGCACCTAAAAATGCGACGATTGCAATCACACTCATCATTAATCATGCGACATTAACGGATGCCTATGGCGGCATTATGGAAGCACTCAAAGAAAACGGTTATGTCGAAGGAGAAAATTTGAAAGTGCTTTATGCCGAAGCTTATGGCAATTTTCGATTAGCCGATCAAATTGCCCAAGATTTTGTCAAAGCAAAACCGGATGTACTAATCCCTATTTCAACGCCTTCAGCGATTGCCATGATTAAAGCCGATGTCGACGCAAAAATTCCAGTGGTGTTTTCTGCAGTCACCGATCCCGTTGCGGCAAAATTAGTCCCTTCATTAAACCAACCCGGTGGATATGCGACTGGGGTTTATGATTTTCCACCCATTCCGGAGCAAGTCGATATGATTCGCAAACTGTTACCGCAAATAAAAACATTAGGCGTAGTTTATAATCCTAAGGAAATTAATTCTGTGCGCATGGTGGAAGCACTCAAAACCGCTGCAAATAATATCAACATCCTTGAAGCGCAGGTGAATTCTATTGATGATATTGAAAATGCAGCGAATACACTCATCGGAAAAATCGATGCTTTTTATATCCCAGCCGATAACACCGTGGGCTCACAAATCCATAAAGTATTAGGTGTTGCAAATGATAATCGTATCCCGGTTTTTGCCAATGGCCAAGATTTGGTGGTACAAGGCGCTTTAGCATCTTTGGATTATGATCCCTTTGAAGTCGGGAAAATGACGGGAGAAATGGTCGCGCAAGTACTCGCAGGAAAAAATCCAGGCATGATCGACGTGATTAAACCTTCAATTGCAAAATTAAGTATTAATAAAGAAACTGCGAAAAACTTAAATATAAAAATTCCAGATGAATTGCTGAAAAATTAAAGTAATTAACAAAGTTATTCCCCCTTTGAAAAAGGGGGTGCCCGTTAGGGCGGGGGATTTGAGATGTTTGTTTATACACAAAGATCTTTAAATCCCCCCTACCCCCCTTTTTCAAAGGGGGATTGAATCGTGGATCATTTTAAGATCATTCCCTTCTTGCACCCGCGTACTTAATCCTCGCCGCCACGCCCTTGCCCCAGGCAAACCATTAAATAAATTCAGCAAATGTTTAGCCATTGGCCAAAGCGGATCACCCAACGCAATGCGGTTTTCAATATACTCAACATATTGCTCCACAACCTGTTTACGCGATAAATCAGGATGATGCGCAAATAAAAATGGATCTTGATAAGCACTGCGTCCCATCATCACTCCATCCACAAATTGTAAATGCTGATCGGCTTGATTCAGCGTGTTAATACCGCCATTGATAATAATATTTAAATGGGGATATTCTTTTTTTAAGCGATATACAGCTTCATATTGCAATGGCGGCACTTCGCGATTTTCTTTAGGACTTAAACCTTTGAGCCAAGCTTTTCGCGCATGAATAATAAATGTTTTACATGGGGCTTGTTGCACAATGTTAATAAAATTTTGCAAAAAAACATAATCATCACAATCATCAATACCGATACGACTTTTCACTGTAACTGGAATGCTCACCTGCTGTTGCATACTCGCTACACATTCCCCGACTAATTCAGGCTCAGCCATTAAACAAGCACCAAAGCGCCCTGCGCTCACACGATCGCTCGGGCAACCTATATTGATATTAATTTCATCATAACCTGCATCTTCTCCCATTTTTGCTGCAATCGCTAAATGTTTGGGATCATGTCCACCCAGTTGGAGGGCGATGGGATGTTCTTGGGGTGAAAAAGCCAAATACCTGGCAGGGTCGTTATGTAATAACGCCCCTGTAGTCACCATTTCCGTATATAAGCGCACATCGGGTGAAATTAAGCGCATTAAATAGCGATAATGCCGGTCGGTCCAGGCCATCATCGGGGCGATACAAAGTCGCCAGGGGTTATGCGCTGTCATTGGATTTATTTCCATGATAAAATTGCCGGCATTATAACATTAATCAATCAGTCAGAGGACTATACTATGAATCCCAATTTAATCAGTGCCGGTCGAGGCGTGCCCGATGATATTCACATTATTATTGAAATTCCTGCGCATAGTGATCCGGTCAAATATGAGATCGATAAAGATTCTGGGGCATTGTTTGTGGATCGCTTTGTTGCGACTGGAATGCGTTATCCATGTAATTATGGGTATATTCCAAATACTTTATCAGAAGACGGCGACCCGGTGGATGGCTTGGTGATCACCCCATTTCCTGTGGTGCCTGGATCTGTAGTGCGCGCGCGCCCTGTAGGTTTATTGCAGATGGAAGATGAGTCTGGGCTCGATAATAAAGTCTTGGCGGTGCCGGTGACAAAATTATCGCGCCAATATGATCATATTAAAAATTACGATGATGTGGATCAGATTTTGATTGCACAAATTGAACATTTTTTTGCGCAGTATAAGAGTTTGGAGCCTGGGAAGTGGGTGAAGATTACTGGGTGTGCTAATGTGGATGCCGCTCGGGGTGAGATTAATAGTGGGATTAAGCGGTTTAAAGGCTAATCTTCGGGCTTTGGTGTAATGAGGCAAAACTCTTTCAGGGCTACCGTCCAAACGGGCTCCCGGCCGGGGGTTTTGTTTTGGGGCATCCGCCCCAAAACAAAACCTCCGGCCACCCGTTTGGAACGTTCTCAGTGGAAAGAGTTTTGCAATTTATCTTGATCCCCTCATCCGCCCTGCGGGCACCTTCTCCCTGAGGGAGAAGGATCTCAGTCGTTATTCCTCGTGGTTAACTATAGAGATCCTTCTCCCTCAGGGAGAAGGTGCCCGCAGGGCGGATGAGGGGATATCCGGATAAAAGCATCGTCTATTGGAGGTTGGGGGGCATTTTGGCCGATTTTGCAGAAGCGGTGAGGACAAAATGCCCCCCAACCTCCAATAGACGATCGCATCAAACAATCGCATTAATGTGCATGATCTACTTTTACTTTATCCTTACTCGCCTTACGCTTTTCTTTCACCGGCACCTCAATACATTCTTTAGCCCCGCCTTGGAATAATAGGCATAGTGGAACTTTTGTATCTTTAGTCAGTGTGGTATTCACATTCATCAGCATAATATGAAAATCACCAGGCTCGAATAATAATGATTGTCCGTGGGATATTTTGATGGATTCAACTGGACGCATTTTTACTACACCCGCATCTACTGAAATGGTATGTAATTCTACGCGTGCAGCTACAGGAGATTGTGCACCGACTAATATAAAATCTTCGCCGGTTTGATTATTGATCTTCATATAAGCCGCTGCATTGGTCTGACCTGGAATAACCGCTTGCACATAGGCATCGGTGACTACAATCCCATTCACAGTGGTTTCTGCAAATGCAAGACCGCAGCAAAAACTCAATAATAATACAAACAAATTTAATTTTTTCATTCCAAACTCCTTATTTTTTATCACGTAGTTCGCGTAGAACATAATGCAAAATACCGCCATGTTGATAATAAGCAACTTCTTGCGGCGTATCTAAGCGCACTTTAACATTAAAACGTACTTCATCGAAGTCTTTGCGATGTGCAACCACAGTTATTTCAGATACTGTACCATCACCTAAACCTTCGATGTCAAATAATTCTTCGCCGGTAAGTTCTAAACTGGTTGCACTTTGACCATCCATAAATTCTAATGGCAAGATCCCCATACCGATTAGGTTTGATCTGTGAATGCGCTCAAAACTAACGGCGATGACCGCTTTCACACCCAGTAAACAAGGACCTTTAGCGGCCCAATCGCGTGAGGAACCTGAGCCATATTCATTGCCTGCCAAAATAATCAGTGGGGTAAAATCTTTTTGATAGCGCATGCTGGCATCATAAATCGACATGATTTCGCCACTTGGAATGTGTTTAGTCCATCCGCCTTCGGTGCCGGGGGCTAATTGATTACGCAAGCGTACGTTGGCAAATGTGCCGCGCATCATGACTTCATGATTACCGCGTCTTGATCCATACGAATTAAAATCGCTGACTTTAACACCTTGTGCAATTAAATAAGCACCTGCGGGAGAGTCTTTGGCGATATCACCGGCTGGAGAAATATGATCGGTGGTGACGCTATCGCCGAGTTTTGCCAAACATTGTGCGCCACAAATCGGGTGAACACCGGGTGCTTTAACCGGCATATCATCAAAATACGGCGGATTTTTAACATAAGTGGAATCTTTATCCCAGGCATAGAGATCACCAAATGGGACTTCTAGTGTATTCCAATGCTTATCGCCCGCGTACACTTCACTATAACTGTCGGTGAACATTTGGGCCTTCACATTTTTTGCAACGCAGGCATTAATTTGCGCTTGAGTAGGCCATAAATCACGTAAATAAACCGGATTGCCTTTTTGATCTTTCCCAAGTGCATCGTGTTGCCAATCAAAATCCATGCGTCCGGCCAAGGCATATGCGACAACTAAGGGTGGAGATGCTAAATAATTCATTCGCACTTGTGGATGGATCCGCCCTTCAAAATTACGGTTTCCAGATAATACAGCACACACGGATAAATCTTGATCATCCACTGCTTTTGCAACTTCAGGAGGGAGTTGTCCTGAATTTCCAATACAAGTTGTGCAACCATAACCCACTAATTGGAAGCCTAAAGCATTAAGCGGTTCGGTTAATTCTGCACGATCTAAGTATTCGGTGACGACACGCGAGCCGGGTGCGAGAGAAGTTTTGACCCAAGTGGGAACTTTCAAGCCGATTGAATGCGCATTTTTTGCGAGTAAGCCTGCGGCTAACATCACTGCAGGGTTAGAAGTATTCGTGCAGCTCGTGATCGCTGCGATGACAACTGCGCCATGCTGTAAGGTTGAAGCAGGTGATAATTGCGCATCGGGTTAGAAATGTTGCAGATCATTTAAGAATGTGGATTTTGCTTGACGTAATGAAATTCTATCTTGTGGACGTTTGGGTCCTGCGATACAAGGTTCTACATCATTTAAATCTAAGAATAAAATATCGGTGAATGCAGGCTCTGGAGTGTTTGCATCGCGAAATATGCCTTGTGCGCGGCAATAGGCTTCAATCACTGCAATTTGCTGTGCATCGCGGCCGGTGAGTGTTAAATAATCTAGCGTTGCTTGATCAACTGGGAAAACTCCAATGGTAGAAGCATTTTCAGGCAACATAATCAAAATGGTTGCCCGACGCGCAAGCTGAGTTTAACCGAAGCAAACCCTGAGACCGGCCCGAGTTGCACCGTTCCGTCATTCCACCATGCCACCCACAGGTTTCAAGGCCGATGCGCCGAGCCTTCTGAAACCCGAATCTCTTTCCAAAGGCGCCTGGCTGGCACTTTGGGCTGCTTTTCTGGGCTGGTTGTTCGACGGATTCGAAATCGGCCTGTTCCCCATCATTGCCCGGCCAGCCTTGT
>CAZPAA010000128.1:0-5493 GCA_964584425.1 uncultured Gammaproteobacteria bacterium
TTTTCATTATAACGGGCATCGGTTGTTGAATGATTTTCCTCTGTGTGCACAGGTGCTCGATAAATATCGTATTAATCCGGGTAATGTGGGGTATGGTAAAAAACGTGATTTGCAATTTGCCAGTATGGTTGAAGTTGCGATTAAATATCAAAAACCGGTGCGTATTGGGGTGAATTGGGGTAGTTTAGATCAAGATTTATTGGCGCATTTATTGGATGAAAATGCTTTGTCTGCGAATCCTAAACCGTTAGGTGAAATTACGCGAGAAGCTTTGATCACATCGGCGCTTAGTAGCGCAGAATATGCGCAAGGGTTGGGCTTGCCGAAAAATAAAATTTTAATTGCGTGTAAAGTGAGCACCGTACAAGATTTAGTGTCACTCTACCAAGAATTGGCCAAACGCAGTAATTATGCATTACATTTAGGTTTGACTGAAGCGGGCATGGGTTCTAAAGGGATTGTTGCGACGACCGCGGGTTTAAGTATTTTATTGCAGCAAGGTATCGGTGATACCATTAGGGCATCATTGACGCCTGAGCCTTTGGCTTCGCGCACGCGTGAAGTGATCGTTTGTCAGGAAATTTTACAAGCGATGGGATTGCGTGCATTTACGCCGAGTGTGACGGCGTGTCCGGGTTGTGGTCGTACTACCAGTTCTTATTTCCGTGAATTAACCCAGCAGATCCAAGATTTTATTCGTACGCAAATGCCGATATGGAAAACGCAGTATCACGGCGTTGAAAATATGAAAGTTGCGGTGATGGGTTGTATTGTCAATGGGCCTGGTGAGAGTAAGCATGCAGATATTGGTATCAGTTTACCTGGAACGGGTGAGTCACCGGTGGCGCCGGTATTTATCGATGGCGAAAAAGCGATGACGCTGCGCGGCGATCATATTGCGGATGAATTTAAGGCCATTGTTGTGAATTATGTAAAAGAAAAATACGGAACAAAAGTATGCGAAAAATCGTATTAGCGAGTGGGAATGCAGGGAAATTAAAAGAGTTGGCGCAGATGCTGGCCGATTTTAATTGTGAAATTGTTTCGCAAGCAGAATTAGGTGTTGAAGGTGCGGCTGAAACCGCGCTGACTTTTGTTGAAAATGCTTTAATTAAAGCACGTCATGTGTGTGAGCGCACCGGATTGCCTGCAATTTCTGATGATTCCGGTTTGGTGGTGCCGGCATTAGATGGCAAACCCGGCGTATATTCTGCGCGTTTTGCGGGGGATCATTCCAATGATAAAAAAAATATGGATTTATTATTGCATCAGATGATCGATTTACCTAATGAACAACGGCATGCTTATTTTGTCTCGGTGTGTGTGTTTATGCGTAAATTTAATGATCCGAGCCCGATTGTCACCCAAGGCATTTGGCATGGCAGAATTTTATTTGAACCGATTGGTGAAAATGGTTTTGGTTATGATCCGGTTTTTTATGTGCCGACCCATCATTGCAGTTCTGCGCAATTAGATCCGGATGTAAAAAATCAAATCAGTCATCGTGGAATAGCGATGCAAGCACTGCGCGATGCGCTTTCATCGTTATGGGGAATGCAGTGAAACAGCCCCGTCATTGCGAGGAGCGAAGCGACGTGGCAATCCAGGCGGCTGAACCTGGATTGCCACGTCGCTTCGCTCCTCGCAATGACGGAAAAGAGATCCCACTTTCTTTATACATTCATTTCCCTTGGTGTACGAGTAAATGTCCTTATTGTGATTTTAATTCTTACGCAAAAACCAATGTGCCAATTCCTGAAGAAGATTATATTAATGCATTAATCGCAGATTTTAAGCATGATTTAGAAAAAGTACAGGGCAGGGAACTTATCAGCATTTTTATGGGCGGCGGCACACCAAGTTTATTTGAAGCTCACTGGATTGATAAATTATTAACTGAAATTAATAAACATATTAAATTCAATAAAAATATTGAAATCACCTTAGAAGCAAATCCCGAATCACTTGATTATCAAAAATTAATTTCTTATCGCGCCGCAGGCGTCAATCGTATTTCAATTGGCGTGCAGAGTTTTAATCCTAAACATTTAAAAATATTAGGCAGAGCGCACAGCAGTGCACAAGCGCTGGCTGCTATTATTGCAACACAAAAAGCCGGATTTCATAATTACAATATTGATTTAATGTATGGCTTACCCAAACAAACTGTTAACGATGCGTTGAATGATTTAATCGAGGCTTTAACTTTTTCACCACCGCATTTATCTTGGTATCATTTAACCTTAGAACCCAACACGGTTTTTTATCAAAAGCCGCCTAAACATTTACCGAAAGAATCGTTGTTAATGGAAATCGAACAAAAAGGGCGAGAATATTTAGCCAGCAAAAATTTACACCGATATGAAATATCCGCTTACAAGCGTGCGCAATATCAAAGCAAACATAATTGTAATTATTGGGAGTTTGGTGATTACTTAGGCATAGGCGCGGGCGCGCACAGCAAAATTACCGATTTAGCCACCGGACAAGTCGAGCGCCTTTGGAAGCATCGCACTCCGCTTAAATATTTAAATAAAGAATTAAATTTTATCAGCGGACAAAAAATATTATCTTCGCAAGATTTAAAATTAGAATTTTTAATGAATGCGCTGCGGTTAATCGACGGCGTACCGAAAGCATTATTCACACAGCGCACTGGGCTTTCACTGGATTGCTTACAATTATCGGAAGATGATCTATTGCTAAAGCGTTCTGATCGGTTACAATTGACCGAGCGTGGGCAATTATTCTTAGACGAGGTATTAGCAAGATATGTTTAAAATTCTGAGTACAGTGTTTTTTTGTATATTCACTTTAGCCGCCTGTCATACTTATAAAGATGAAGCTAGCATCAACGACGAAGAAGGCATGGACCCCAACGTTCGTCAAATCATGATGGAAGAAGAATCTGAAGCGCCTACGGAAGAAGAAGGCATCATTTACGCCCCCAGTGATTTCATACATGCGGATTAAAACATGAGTACAGCACAAGCCACATTTGCCGCCGGATGTTTTTGGGGCATTGAGGAAACATTTAGCAATATTCCTGGCGTATTAGCAACCCGGGTAGGTTATATGGGCGGGCATACGCCAAACCCCACCTATCCTGAAGTTTGTACTGATAAAACAGGACATGCGGAAGTCGTACAAGTCACCTTTGACCCTGCAATCCTCTCCTATGAAAATCTATTAGAAATTTTTTGGGGATGTCATAACCCCACCTTATTAAACCGCCAAGGCCCAGATATAGGCACCCAATATCGCTCAGCCATTTTCTATTACAATGACACCCAAAAACAGCAGGCCGAAACCTCAAAACACGCCCTAAGCGATTCCCACAAATATGCAAAACCGATAGTCACAGAAATCGTCCCCGCCACGACCTTTTATCCTGCAGAAGAATACCACCAGAAGTACTTGAAAAAACAAGGATTATCCAGCTGTCATCTTGGCTAGATCCTCTCGCCCCCTTTCGTAAAGGGGGCCGGCCGTAGGCCGGGGGGATTTGAGATCTTGGTGAATATTTAAGTATCGTAAAATCCCCCCGCGCTGTGCGCGGCCCCCTTTATGAAAGGGGGCGAATAATGCCGAGTATTTGACGGTTGTTATTAATCTGACTATATTATCTCCTATAACAACAATAAATTTGGAGAACATTATGATGTTAAATAAATCAAAAGTCAGTTTTTTAGTATTCACAAGCTTATTTGCGCTTTCAAGCCATGCAGCGGATGCGCCTGCAGCAGCTCCTGCTTCAATTCCACTTCCAGGAGAATCAGGCGGTATTAAAGTCGTTGCTGTGGATGATGATGGTATTATTGAAGATTTCCTCGACCTTTCTGGGGAAGCCACTTTTTGCGTAGAAGATGGCGGTATGATCCCAACCGGTGATTCAGCAGAATGTCAAGTAGTGAAATTCGGCAATGGCAACATAGCTACATTTCCTATCGGTACAGAAACCTTTGGTCTTACAGAATTAAACATAACTGAGATCCATTTTGATTGGGGTATTGGTAGTGAAGAGACTAAAAATCAACAAGAGTCTTTAATTATTAAACCTGTGAATCCAGGTACTAGCATATGTAAAGTTTCTCCAGCAACACGTTTGGAATTTATTCTTGAAGGTCATGAAGCCAAACAAGGTATCCCTTTTGTACAGGTACTTGTGGATCTAGAGCGTGAAGGTTTTACACGACACACACTGGGTTCTATCATCTGTGAAAATGGTGAAGAGTTCCTTGCAGGTAGTAGAATACCTACGGATAACTAAAAGCCTCTCATCCGCTGATAACTTAACGGGCCTCAAAGTTTAACTTTGGGGTCCTTAAGTTTTTTTTGATAGGTGATTTTCCCCTGACAAATGGTATACAACACTTGCCCTTGCAGTGGCGCTTCCCAAAATGGCGTATTTTGCCCAGCACTTGCCCAAGTATTTTGATTCACACTCCAAACAGTTTTCGGATCAAAAATGGTAATATCCGCAACTTCTCCCACTTTTAATTGGCCCGTGTGAATATTTAAAATATGCGCAGGACCATCGGTAATAAAATGTAACACTTGCATCAACGATAAATTCAATTTTTCGCGCAAGCCTAAAACTAAGGGTAATAAAGTCTCAAGCGTAGACATTCCGGTTTTGCTTTGCGCAAACGGTGCGGATTTTGCGTCAAGACTACGCGGTTCATGATCGGAACATATCGCTTGAATAACGCCTTCATGTAAACCGTCTAATAAAGCGAGTTGATCTTGTGCACTTCGCAGCGGCGGATTCACATGATAATTGCTGTCAAAATCAAATATATCGTTGTCAGTAAAATATAAATAATGTGCTGCGACATCGCAGGTGACGTGCTGGCCTTGTTGCTGCGCCATTTCGATCATCGCGACACTTTTCTCGCAAGTAATGCGATTAATATGTAAACGCACGCCGGTTTCTTGCTGTAATAATAAGGCCTGCGCGATCGCAACCGTTTCTGCCGTATGTGGAATACTGGGTAAACCTAAGCGTGCATTCAGTGCACCATCATGTATTGTTCCATGTGCGCTAAGGCTTGGTTCAAATGCATCTAAAAATACGGTTAAATCATTTGAAGCGGCATACATAAAAACCGATCTTAAAATCGCAACATTTTTAAAAGTCCCTCTTGCATTCGCAACGCCAATACAACCGGCTTGTTTTAATAACGCCATATCTGCGAGCTGTTCACCATTTAAATTAAATGTTGCGGCGCCTATCGGTAACACATGTGTAAAACCTGCGTCAAACGCGCGTTTTTTAATAAAGTAGGCCATTGCAGGATTATCTGTGATGGGATCGCCATCAGGTGGACAAGCGAGCGTTGTGATCCCGCCTTTAGCTGCAGCAAATGTTTCTGAGTGGATGTCTCCAGAATAACGTTTGCCAGGTTCGCTGATACGGGCATTGAGATCTACAAATCCAGGGCAGGCGATGGCATTTTTAGCGTTAATGATAATTTCTGGGGAAAAGCATTT
>CAZPAA010000128.1:5503-6308 GCA_964584425.1 uncultured Gammaproteobacteria bacterium
CCAGGTCGTGGGATTGCAGTTTTATGTGTAATTGTAATTGTTGGGGTAAAGCCATCTGTCGTTTCATCAAAGCCCATAATTTTACTCGAGCCGATATAAATATATTGCTGCGAATCGATATTACTTTTAGGACAAATGACTCGAGCGTTTTCAATTTTAATGCGCATTATGTTCTCATGTTAGGATGAATTAATAAAGACATGACCGACATGCGCACCGCAATGCCGAGGGTCACTTGCTGCAAAATAACGGATTGTGAACCATTGACAATTTGACTGTCGATCTCGATATCACGATTAATTGGGCCAGGATGCATCACAATGGCATTGGGTTTCGCATACGCTAAATTATCAGGCGTTAAGCGATAAGTAGAAAAGTAATCGTTTTTTGGTAAGCAATTGGAGTGCATACGTTCTTGTTGTAGGCGTAGTACCATAACGATATCAGCGTCTTTAATACCTGTTTTCAAGTCTTGAAATACGTGAACGCCTAAATTTTCAACGCCGTTCGGTAGTAATGTTTTTGGCGCAATCACGCGAATATCAGGCACACCTAGAATACGCAAGGCTTGAATTTCTGATCTGGCCACACGTGAGTGTAAAATATCGCCAACGATGGCAACGCTTAATTTTGAGAAATCTTTTTTATATTTTTTAATGGTGAGCATGTCTAGCAGTGCTTGAGTGGGATGCGCATGTGCGCCATCGCCAGCATTGATCACATGCCCAGTATTCCCTATTATCTTTGCAATAAAATGGTTGGCCCCACTTTGATTATGCACCACCACAAAAATTACCCACTTCAT